>NZ_JBEXUE010000435.1:0-8404 GCF_040614275.1 Streptosporangium sp. NPDC006013 | reverse complement strand
CCCGCACCCTGATCCAGAACAAGCTCCGCACCGACCTGCCGGTGGTCGAGCCGCACCTCGTCCCGCTGGAGCCGGCGGCACCTTCGCCGTCCTCCGGCCTTGTGGCCGGTTCGCCCCCGGCTGTCGGGGGTGCCTCGTACAATGACCCGATGTCTTTCCCCGAGAACGACCCCGAGGTGAGCGACGCGTCGCGGGTCCTGCAGCGCGTCTTCGGCTACGACTCGTTCCGGGAGGGCCAGCAGGAGATCATCGATCACGTGGTGGCCGGCGGCGACGCCCTGGTGCTCATGCCGACGGGGGGCGGCAAGTCGCTGTGCTACCAGATCCCCGCGCTCGTGCGGAAGGGTACGGGGGTGGTGATCTCGCCGCTCATCGCGCTCATGCAGGACCAGGTCGACGCCCTGACGGCGCTCGGCGTGCGGGCCGGGTTCCTCAACTCCACCCAGGAGTTCGAGGAGCGCCGCCAGGTCGAGTCGGCCTTCCTCTCCGGTGAGCTGGACCTGCTCTACCTGGCGCCGGAGCGGCTGCGGGTCGACGCGACGCTGCGCCTGCTCGACAGCGGGACGATCTCGCTGTTCGCCATCGACGAGGCGCACTGCGTGGCCCAGTGGGGGCACGACTTCCGGCCCGACTACCTCGCCCTGTCCGCGCTGCACGAGCGCTGGCCCGACGTGCCGCGCGTCGCGCTGACCGCCACGGCCACCGGGGCCACCCACGCCGAGATCGCCTCCAGGCTCAGCCTGGAGGGGGCCCGCCACTTCGTGGCGAGCTTCGACCGGCCCAACATCCAGTACCGCATCGCTCCCAAGAACGAGCCGAAGCGGCAGCTGCTCGACCTGCTCCGCGCCGAGCACGCCGGGGACGCGGGCATCGTCTACTGCCTGTCGCGCAACTCGGTCGAGAAGATCGCCGAGTTCCTGGTGGAGAACGGTATCCAGGCGCTGCCCTACCACGCGGGCCTCGACGCCCGCACCCGCGCCGCCAACCAGGCACGCTTTCTGCGCGAGGACGGCCTCGTCATGGTCGCCACGATCGCGTTCGGCATGGGCATCGACAAGCCCGACGTGCGGTTCGTCGCCCACCTCGACCTGCCCAAGTCCATCGAGGGTTACTACCAGGAGACCGGCAGGGCGGGGCGCGACGGCCTGCCCTCCACCGCCTGGCTCGCCTACGGCCTCCAGGACGTCGTGCAGCAGCGCAAGATGATCGACACCTCGGAGGGTGACGACGCCCACCGTCGCCGCCTGGCCACCCACCTGGACGCCATGCTCGCCCTGTGCGAGGCGGTCGAGTGCCGCCGCGTGCTGCTGCTCGCCTACTTCGGCCAGCAGGCCGCCGCCTGCGGCAACTGTGACACCTGCCTGTCGCCGCCCGAGTCCTGGGACGGCACGGTCGCCGCGCAGAAGGTCCTGTCGACGGTGTTCCGGCTGATGCGCGAGCGCCGCCAGAAGTTCGGCGCGGGCCAGATCATCGACATCCTGCTCGGGAAGAAGACGGCCAAGGTCATCCAGCACGATCACGACGGCCTGACGGTGTTCGGCATCGGCACGGAGCTGGGCGAGGCCGAGTGGCGTGGCGTGGTGCGCCAGCTGCTGGCGCAGGGGCTGCTGGCCGTCGAGGGGGACTACGGCACGCTGGTGCTGACCGAGGCGAGCGCGGAGGTGCTGGGGCGCCGGCGCCAGGTCCCGCTGCGGCGCGAGCCTACGATGGCGGCCCGGCCCGCCAAGGCCGCGAAGACCTCCTCCTCGCGCCGGGCCGAGCCCGTCGAGCTGCCCGAGGAGGCGGTGCCGGTGTTCGAGCTGCTCCGCGCCTGGCGCGGAGCCACCGCGAAGGAACAGGGGGTGCCCGCGTACGTGATCTTCCATGATGCGACCCTGCGCGAGATCGCGACCCGGTCCCCCTCGTCCCTGGCCGAGCTGGGCACGGTGAGCGGGGTCGGGGAGAACAAGCTGGCCAAGTACGGCCAGCAGGTCCTCGACACCCTCGCCGGCTCCGGCTCCGGCCCCGATCCCACGGGAAGCGAGGAAGGTCTCCTGGCCTTCCCCTGAGGTAGAATCGGGCGGAATCCGGGCCTCAGCGCCCCAATGACACGCAGGTAGGGGCCTGGAGGCTGTCGTCCACCTCCGGGCTCCTCGCGTTGACGGCCCCCCGCGGCTGCGGACTCCCGAAAGAGGACGATCGTTGCCTGACAGAAGGAACGACCCCGTGGTGGTCGTCGGGCTCGGCCGCTTCGGCGGTTCCCTCGCACTCGAGCTCTCCCGGCGGGGAACCGAGGTGCTGGCCATCGACAGCCGCCCCAAGGTGGTGCAGAGCCTGGCGGGGAAGCTCACCCACGTCGTCGTCGCCGACTCCACGGACATCGAGGCGCTGCGCCAGATCGGAGTGCCCGACTTCTACCGGGCGGTGGTCGCCATCGGCACCGACCTGGAGTCCAGCATCCTCACCACCTCCCTGCTCGTCGAACTGGAGATCGAGGACGTCTGGGCCAAGGCGATCAGCCGCGAGCACGGCCGCATCCTGGAGCGGGTCGGCGCCCACCACGTGATCCTCCCCGAGCACGACATGGGGGAGCGGCTGGCCCACCTGCTCAACGGGCGGATGCTCGACTACATGGAGGTGGACGGCGACTACGCGGTGGTCAAGACCCGGCCGCCCCGCGAGTACGTCGGCGTGCCCCTGGGCGAGTCCAACCTGCGGCGTAAGTACGGCGTGACGGTGGTCTGCGTCAAGGGCCAGTACGACGAGTTCACCTACGCCGACTCAGGAACGGTGCTGAGCTACGGCGACGTGATCGTCATCGCGGGCAAGATAGAGCAGGTGGAGCGGTTCACCGAACTCCCGTGACCGCCCCCGCCATGTGGCCCGCGTGCCGGTATATCCGTGTGTGGTCACCGTCGTCGATCTACACTGGGCGGAACCACTAGAACGGAGTTCGGTAGCGATGCGATTCGGACTGTTGCTCAACGAACCCAAAGAGCCGGACGTGCTCGGCAAGCTGCGGGAGCGCATCGCCCGCGCGGCCGACGACGGCTTCTCCTCCGCCTGGATGTCCCACATCTTCGGCCTCGACGCGCTGACCGCGCTCGCCGTCGCCGGAAACCAGGTGCCCGGGATCGAACTCGGCACCGCCGTCGTCCCGACCTACCCGCGCCATCCGGCGGCCCTCGCCCAGCAGGCGCTCACGGTCAACGCCGCCCTCGACGGGCGGCTCACGCTCGGCATCGGGCTCTCGCACCAGCTGGTGATCGAGAGCATGTACGGCATCGGCTTCGAGCGGCCCGCCCGGCACATGCGCGAGTACCTGTCGATCCTGATGCCGCTGGTACGCGGGGAGAACGCGTCCTTCCAGGGGGAGACCCTCACCGGACAGCTCGGGCTGAGCACACCGGGACCGAGGGACATGCCCGTGCTCATCGCCGCGCTGGCCCCTAGGATGCTCAGGCTGGCCGGGGAGATGGCCGACGGCACCGTGCTGTGGATGACCGGTCCCCGGACCGTGGCCGAGCATGTGGCGCCCGCCGTCACCGAGGCCGCGCGGGCCGCGGGGCGCCCCGAGCCGAGAATCGTGTGCGCGCTGCCCATCTGCGTCACCGACGACGCCGAGGCGGCCAGGGCGCTGGCCGCGGAGCGGTTCGAGATCTACGGCCAGCTGCCGTCCTACCGGGCGATGCTGGATCGGGAGGGGGCCGCGGGCCCGGCCGACGTGGCGATCGTCGGAGACGAGGACGAGGTGTCGGCGCGGATCGAGGCGCTCGCCAAGGCGGGGGTCACCGACTTCGTCGCCGCCGAGTACTCTCCCGGCACCCGGACGAGGGAGTTCCTCAAGAGCCTTCTCTGACGCGTCGGCACCCGCCCGGCTCAGACGCCGAAGGCGCTCAGGGCCGCCCAGGCCGTGCCGGCACCGGTCACGGCCCCGGCGGCGACCTGGGCGGGGGTGTGGTGGGTGAGCCGGACCCGCGCCCAGCACACCGTCGCCACCACCAGCGCGCCCACGACCAGGGTGGGCGCCGCGGGCAGCACGTGGGCCAGCACCACCACGGTGCCCGCGGACACGGCCGCGTGGAAGGAGATCTTCCACTTGAGAGTGATCGGGACCGTCACCGCGAGCGCGGCCAGCATCGCGGTGACCGTGGCCACCAGCAGACGCGGCGCGCCGAGGGAGATCAGCAGCACCAGCGCGACGACCACCGCCGCGACCGCCACCAGCAGCGGCCTGGTCCGGCTCGCCCGGTCGACCAGATGGTGGGAGTCCAGGCGTCCGGAACGGACCCCGGCCAGGATCACCAGGGCGGGAATGCCGCCGCACAGGGCTGAGGCCACCAGGCCCCATGCCCCGCCCCGCCACCCGTCGGCCACCAGGCCGACGGCCGGGGGCAGCCCGATGACCAGCACCTGCGGCGCGAACAGCCCCGTCACCCACCGGGCCGCCGCCGTCGCGCCGCTCCCGTCGTCCGCCATCTCCTGACCGGTCATCTGAATCCTTCCAGCGCCAGGGCCTCGGTCCCGAGATCCGGGCAGGAGGCCGGAGGCGCCCGCATCGGGGTGAGGTCCGTGAGGCCACCCTGCCAGCCGGGAGACCCGGGGACGAGCATCCGCGGGCCCCACGGCCTCCGGCACGCCCCCGCGAGCGCGGCGGCGTGCCGGTGGTCAGTCGTTGGCGTGCAGGATGCTGTTGAGCTCCACGCCCGTCCCCTGGCGGGGCACGACCTCGACGGCTCCCGAGGTGGAGTTGCGGCGGAACAGCAGGCCGGAGGCACCGGAGAGCTCGGCCGCCTTGACCACCTGGCCCTCGGGCAGGGCCACCTTGGTCCCGGCGGTGACGTAGAGGCCCGCCTCCACGACACAGTCGTCACCGAGGGAGATGCCGATGCCGCTGTTGGCGCCCAGCAGGCAGCGCTGCCCGATGGAGATGACCTGCTTGCCGCCGCCGGACAGGGTGCCCATGATCGAGGCGCCGCCGCCGACGTCGGAGCCGTCGCCCACGACGACGCCCGCCGAGATACGGCCCTCGACCATGGAGCCGCCGAGCGTCCCGGCGTTGAAGTTGACGAAACCCTCGTGCATCACGGTCGTGCCGCTCGCCAGGTGCGCGCCGAGACGGACCCGGTCGGCCTCGGCGATCCGGACGCCGCTGGGCACCACGTAGTCGACCATCCTGGGGAACTTGTCCACGCCGTAGACGGTCACCTGGCCGCGGGCGCGCAGGCGGAGCCGTACCCGCTCGAAGCCCTCGACGGCGCACGGACCGTGGTTGGTCCACACCACGTTGCCGAGCAGGCCGAACAGCCCGTCAAGGTTCAGGCCGTGCGGCTGGACGAGGCGTGCCGACAGCAGGTGCAGGCGCAGGTAGACGTCGTAGGTGTCGGCCGGGGCCTCCGACAGCTTGGTGATCTGAGTCCGCACCGCGACCACCTCCACGCCGCGGTCCTCGTCCACGCCGAGCAGCGCGGCGACCTCGGAGCCGAGCTCCTGGGCGGCCTCCTGCGCGCTCAGCCGGCTGGTGCCCGGAGCGGAGGGCTCGCCCAGCTGCGGGGACGGGAACCACGTGTCGAGCACGGTCCCGCCGGAAGTTATGGTCGCGATGCCGGTCGCGTACGCGCCGGAGATCTGAGCTGCTGCGTTCACACCGACCAAGCCTAGCCAAAGCGGTCGCAACGGCAGTATGCCGAGGGAGCGTCGGGCGTGTGCCCGCGGTGCCCGCCGGTTAGCGTGGCCGCCATGCTGCAGGGGATCGACGTGTCGAACTGGCAGGGTGCCGTCAACTGGGGCGCGCAGGCGAAGGGCGGGGTCTCCTTCGCCTTCGCCAAGGCGAGCGAGGGGAGCACCTTCACCGACAAGTGGTTCGGCACCAACTGGAACGGTATGCGCGAGAGCTGGATCGTCTGCGGCGCCTACCACTTCGCCCGCCCCGCGGGCGACCCCGAGGTGCAGGCGGTGCACTTCCTGAAGATCGTGCAGCGGGCCGGAGGGCTGCGCAGGGGCGATCTGCTCGCCCTCGACCTGGAGACCAACGACCACCTGCCCGCCGCCAGGGTGGCGCGGTTCGCCCGCAGCTGGTGCCAGGCGATCATCGCGCTGGCCGGGGTGAAGCCGGTGGTCTACACGTTCCAGGCGTTCGCGCAGAACGGCAACTGCGCCGGGCTGGAGACCTACCCGCTGTGGATCGCCGCGCCCGACGCGCCCCGGGGCAGGCCGCAGGTGCCCAGCCCGTGGCGGAGGTGGACCATTCACCAGCACTCGCACAAGCCGCTGGATCGCAACGTCTTTCGCGGGACCCGGGCCGAGCTGACCTCGCTGGGCTACCGCCGGAGCCGCGACGCCTGAGAAATCGCGTCGCCGACACCGGTAGCATCGATTTCGGACCATCCATCGACGTCTCCCAGGGAGCAACCGTGTCGGCCGTGCCAGAACTTCGTATCACCCTCGCCGGAGCCGCGCGTGTGGTGGCGGGAGGCACGACGTACGGGGAGGCGCTGGAGGCGGACGGCCGCTCCGTGGTCGCCGCCCGCGTGGGCGGCGAGCTGAAGGACCTCGCGGCCCCGGTGGCCGAGGGCGACGTGGTCGAACCGGTCGAGGCGGCCAGCCCCGACGGGCGCGCCATCGTCCGCCACTCCACCGCGCACGTCATGGCCCAGGCCGTTCAGGAGATCTTCCCCGAGGCCAGGCTGGGCATCGGCCCGCCGGTCGAGAACGGTTTCTACTACGACTTCGACGTCAAGAACCCCTTCACCCCCGACGACCTCAAGCGCATCGAGAAGCGCATGCGTGAGATCGTCAAGCAGGGCCAGCTCTTCTCCCGCAGGCCCGTCTCCGACGACCAGGCGGCCGAGGAACTCGCCGCCGAGCCGTACAAGCTGGAGCTGATCGGCCTCAAGGGCGGGGTCGCCGACGAGGAGAGCGTCGAGGTGGGCGGTGCCGAGCTCACCATCTACGACAACCTCGACCCCAAGACCGGCGAGCTGTGCTGGAAGGACCTGTGCCGCGGTCCCCACGTGCCGACCACCCGGTCCATCCCGGCGTTCAAGCTGATGCGCACCGGCGGCGCCTACTGGCGGGGCAGCGAGAAGAACCCGCAGCTCCAGCGGATCTACGGCACCGCCTGGGAGTCGCGCGAGAAGCAGGACGAGTACCTCCACCTGCTGGAGGAGGCCGAGAAGCGGGATCACCGCAAGCTGGGCGCCGAGCTCGACCTGTTCTCCTTCCCCGACGAGCTGGGCTCCGGCCTGCCGGTCTTCCACCCCAAGGGCGGCGTGATCCGCCGCGTCATGGAGGACTACTCGCGCAAGCGGCACGAGGAGGCGGGCTACTCCTTCGTCAACACCCCGCACATCACCAAGAGCAAGCTCTACGAGATCTCCGGCCACCTCGACTGGTACAAGGACGGGATGTTCCCGGCCATGGAGCTGGAGGGGGCGGAGTACTACCTCAAGCCGATGAACTGCCCGATGCACAACCTGATCTTCAGGTCCCGCGGGCGTTCCTACCGGGAGCTGCCGCTGCGGCTGTTCGAGTTCGGCACGGTCTACCGCTACGAGAAGTCCGGCGTCATCCACGGCCTGACCCGCGTGCGCGGCATGACGCAGGACGACGCGCACATCTACTGCACTCACGAGCAGATGCGCGACGAGCTCAAGTCGCTGCTGCGCTTCGTACTCGACCTGCTCCGCGACTACGGGCTCGACGACTTCTACCTGGAGCTGTCGACCAAGGACCCGGAGAAGTTCGTCGGCCCCGACGAGGTGTGGGAGGAGGCGACCGAGACGCTGCGCGAGGTCGCCGAGTCCGAGAAGCTGGAGCTCGTCCTCGACCCCGGGGGCGCCGCCTTCTACGGTCCGAAGATCTCCGTTCAGGCCCGCGACGCCATCGGCCGCACCTGGCAGATGTCGACCATCCAGCTGGACTTCAACCTGCCCGAGCTCTTCGAGCTCGAGTACCAGGCCGCGGACGGCACCCGGCAGCGTCCCGTCAAGATCCACCGGGCGCTGTTCGGCTCGATCGAGCGCTTCTTCGGCGTCCTGGTCGAGCACTACGCGGGCGCGTTCCCCCCCTGGCTCGCGCCGGTCCAGGTGGTCGGCATCCCGATCGCCGAGGCACACGTGCCCTACCTTCAGGACGTCGCCAAGAAGGCTCGCGAGCGGGGCATCAGGATCGAGGTCGACGCCTCCGACGACCGGATGCAGAAGAAGATCCGCAACGCGCAGAAGTCCAAGGTGCCCTTCATGCTCCTGGCGGGCGACGACGACATCGCCAACGGCGCTGTCTCCTTCCGCTTCCGCAACGGCGAGCAGAAGAACGGGGTCCCGGTCGACGAGGCGATCGCCGAGATCGTCGACGCGATCGAGCGCCGTCTCCAGGTCTGAGCCTTCTCCGAGGCGTTCCGGGTCCGGCTCCCCCTCGGGGGGCC
>NZ_JBEXUE010000434.1:0-8431 GCF_040614275.1 Streptosporangium sp. NPDC006013 | reverse complement strand
GCGACCGCGGCCACCGCCAGGAACAGCAGCGGCACCGCCGTCGGCACCCTGAAGGCGTGGCGGCGCCGCGCCGGAGCGGGAGCCGCGGTCACGACACCGGGAACCTCGGCGACCGTCGTCATCGGCTTCTCCCCGGACGGTACGGCGACCGGGGCGCCATCGGCATTCTCATCTGCTCCTCCTCAGGCGGGGGTCGATCGCGAGGTAGGCGAGGTCGACGATCGTGCTGACCGTCACGTAGGCGAGGGCGGAGATCAGCACGACCGCCATCACCAGGGGCAGGTCCTTGCTGTTCACCGCGCCGACGGTGATCTGGCCGAGCCCGGGGCGGCCGAACACGGCCTCCACGATGATCGCGCCGCCGAGCAGGAAGCCGGTGAACCAGCCGGTGAGGGTGACGGCGGGGAGCAGCGCGTGGCGCAGGGCGTGCCGGGCGACGAGCCGCCACTCGGTGATGCCGCGCGAGCGCGCGGTCACCGCGAACGGCTCCTCCAGCGCGCGTTCCAGGCCCTCGCGGAGCACCTGGCCGAGCACCCCGGCGATCTGCAGGCCGAGCGCCAGTCCCGGCAGTACGAGCGAGACGAACCCCCGGTCACCGGAGACGGGGAACCAGCCGAGGGTGAAGGAGAAGACGGCGAGCAGCAGGATGCCGACGAGGAACGGCGGGACCGAGACGACGGCCAGTTCCGAGAGCCCGACCAGGCCGCCGAGCCAGGACCGGCGCCCGGCGGTGGCCAGGGCGAGCACCAGGGCGAGCAGCACCCCGAAGGTCGCGGCGGTGAGCGCGAGCTGGACCGTCGGCCAGATCTGGGAGGCCAGGATCTCCCCCACACCGCGCTGCAGGACGTAGGAGTGGCCCAGGTCGCCCTGGAGGAGGCGGAGCAGGTAGTCGCCGTACTGCTGGAGCGGGGAGCGGTCCAGCCCCCACTCGGCGATGATCTGCGCCCGCCGCTCGGGGGTGTCGAGGCCGTCGCCGATCAGCACGTCGATCGTGTCGCCGGGGGCGAGCATCAGCGCGAGGTAGGCCGCGGTGGCGGCGGCCCAGAGCACGGCGACACCCGCTCCGAGCCGCCTGGCCACCGGGCCGAGCCACCCGGCGGCGGCCAGCCCCCGCCGCCGGGTGAGTATGAGGGTGCTCATGTCCCGATCCGGAGGTCATAAGCACTGTTGGGGGTGCCGGAGACCGGCTCGAAGGTGATGCCGGTGACGCCGGCGCCGTAGGCGATCTGGTCGGCGGGCACGTACAGCGGGAGCAGCAGCGCCTCGTCCGTGACCACGATCTTCTGCGCCTTGGCGTAGAGCTCCTTGCGCTCGGCGAGGTCGGAGGTCGCCGACGCGTCGGCGAGCAGCCTGTCCAGCTCCGCGCTCTCGAACCTGGTGCGGTTGATCGCGGCGCCCTTCGGCAGGATCAGGTTGAGCGCCGCCCCGGCGTCGGTGTCGCCGCGCGAGTTCTCGAAGATCTCGTACTCGTTCTCGTCGGCGGCCTTCTGCGCGGTGCCCTGGTCCACGAGCTTGACCTGGAAGTCGATGCCGGCGCTCTGCTTGACCGCCGCCTGGACGGCCTGGGCGAGGATGTCACGGCGGTCGCGGACGAACGGCGCGGCGCTGACCGTGCGGACTGTCAGCCGCTTGCCGTCCTTGACCCGGTAGCCCTCGGCGTCACGTCCGTTCCAGCCGGCCTCGTCGAGCAGCTTGTTGGCCCGTGCCGGGTCGTTGCCGAAGGTGTTCTCCAGCGAGGGGTCGTAGAACTGCGGGCTGCCCTGGCCGATGACACTCCAGGCCCGCTTGGCGGTGCCCTGGTAGACGGAGTTGAGCACGGCGTCCACGTCGACGGCGTCGCGGAACGCCTCGCGGACCCGCTTGTCGTCGAACGGGGGGCGGGAGACGTTGAAGTAGTAGGAGAACGCGCTGCCGGAGTTGAGGCTGGTCTCCAGCTTCAACTCCGGGTTGCCCTTGATGAGGCCGATCTCGGTGGCGGGCACGCCCTCGATCACCTGTACCTGCCCGGAGGTGAGCGCGCCGACCCGCACCGCCGCCTCGGGCAGGAAGCGGTAGGTGACCTCGGCCAGGTGTGCCGGCCCCTGGTGGGCGGCGCCGGCGGGCGGCCAGTTGTAGTTCGGGTTGCGCCGGTAGTGGACCTCCTGGCCGGGGGTGAACCGGTCGAGGATGAACGGCCCGGTGCCGACCACGTCGACGCCGCCCGCTTTGAGGTCCTTGGCGTTCTTCAGCGACTTCGGGGAGACCTGGCCGGCGAGCGGGGAGGAGAGGAAGTCCAGGAACAGTCCGTCCGGGGCCTTCAGCGTGACCTTCAGGGTGTACGGGGCGCTCACCTCGGCGTGGTCGAAGTTGCGCAGCTGGATGGCGCTGACCGCGGCGTTGTAGCCGGGCGAGACGAGCTGGTCGAGGTTGGCCTTCACCGAGGCGGCGTCGAACCTCTCACCGTCGTGGAAGGTCACGTCGTCACGGAGCTCGAAGGTGTAGGTCAGACCGTCCTTGGAAACCTGCCAGGAGGTGGCCAGCCACGGCAGGAAATCACCGTTCCTCCCTCGGGCGATCAACGCGTCGAACTGGTTGTGGACCAGGAGGCGCGCCTTGTTCTGGCCCCACTGGTGCGGGTTGAAGGTGATCGGCTGCGTCTCCACCGCCCACACGAGCGATCCTCCGTCGCCGCCGGTGCCGCCCTTCGCGCCGGCCGCCGTGGTCGGGGTCCCGCTCTCGGCTCCGCAGGCCGCGAGCGCCAGCACCCCGGCGAGCGTCAGAGCGCCCCATCGCAACTTCACGTTCTTCTCCTTGTGCTGTGGTGCGTCGTGCTCGTTCGGGACCGGGTCCATGCGATCTGTCGCGGGGTTCACGCGACGTGCCGCCTTATCTGGGTGCCGACGGCCTCGGACAGGACGATCCGGGCGAGGGCGTCGGCGTGGCGGAAGAGCGGGGCGTTGCGGCGGGGCCTGGCGAAACCGCCGGTGACCTGGCCGCCGACGGCCCAGGGGCCGAAGGCGAACCTGCGCGAGTGCGGGGTGCCGGACCTGTCGACCAGGCGGCGGTCCGCGGCCCGCACGTTCACCAGCCCCGACTTCTCGTCGAGCTCGCCCCGGTCGCGGAGCGCGCCGATGAGCGGGTCGGTGGCCCGGCTCACGCTGGGCGCGGGCAGCCTGGCCTCGACGAGGGTCGTGGCCGTCACGCCGCCGGGCGCGGTGGGGCTCTGTGCCCGCCAGCGCCCTTCGTGGTGGTCGACCTTGAGGCCGGCGCCGAGGAAGGTGACCACCCCTGCCTTGGCCAGGGCGCGCAGCTCCGCAAGCCGGGGCCCCGGCGGGCCGCTGGCGAGGTAGCTGAAGAACCCGTGGAACCACGGATCGGAGATGCCCAGCTCGGCCAGGATCCCGTAGACGGAGAGCAGCCCGAGGATCAGGGCGTGGTCGGCGCTGTGCGCCGGGTCGGCGCGCCGTTCCAGGTCGACCGCGAGGTAGCCGTGCATCCACTTCTGCAGCCCCGCCCGGTCACCGAACCTGATGCCCTCCAACGGCCGGTCGAGCCGGTCGAAGTCGAGCCGGTCCAGGTGCCGGGGCACGGTCGTACGGATCAGCTTGCGCATGCCCGGGCTGCGCCACTCCTGGTCGGCGAACGCCTCCGCGAACGCCGCCCAGTCCAGCCTGGCGCGCTTGGGGTGGGCGGTGATGAGCTCGTGGTAGTACGCGAAGGCGAGCTCCTTGGCGACCAGCGGCCACACGTCCCGGCGGAAGTTCCACGGGCCCTCGCCCAGCGCCTCGCGGGTGAGGAAGCGCGGCACCGGCGGGCGTGCGCCCTCGAAGGGGTAGCCGGTCTTGGAGTGGTACGGCACACCGCGCCGCGATCCCACGTGCAGGAGGGGCTCCCGCCCGCCGGGCAGGTAGACCAGCTCCCCGTCGTACTCGCGGACGAACCGGCCGCCCCGGCCCGAGGTGAGCAGCACCATCAGGTCGACGAAGGCCAGCCCCATCCCCCGCACGATCACCGGCTCTCCGGCGGGGATGCCGTCCAGGTCGAGGTCGGCCGCGTATCCGGTGGGCAGGTAACGCAGCCCGCCGCGCGCGGCCAGGTCGGCCAGCGCCCGCTCCTCCCCGCTCGGGGTCACGTCACCGTGTCCCTGGGCCAGGATCACCGCGTCGACCTCGATCGTCCGGCCGTCCTCCAGCCGTACCGCCTGGCCGCCGGGGATGTCGGCGAGATCGACGGCGCGGACCGGGTGCACGTGCACCCGGACCCCACGCGGGGCGGTCGCCACCGCGTGCCTGAAGACATGGGAGAGGTAGCCGTTCTGGGCCGGGCGGGAGGCGAAGGCGCCGGGGTCCCCGCCGAGCCACTCGGCCAGCGTGGGGCCTGGACGGATCGGCCCCTCGCAGTGCACCGACTCGTCGGTGAAGAGCGTCACGTCGGCGGCGGCGGAGTTCATCCAGAGCA
The DNA here is from genome assembly GCF_040614275.1 of Streptosporangium sp. NPDC006013. Taxonomy (NCBI): domain Bacteria; kingdom Bacillati; phylum Actinomycetota; class Actinomycetes; order Streptosporangiales; family Streptosporangiaceae; genus Streptosporangium; species Streptosporangium sp. NPDC006013. The sequence continues at coordinate 3,994 of NZ_JBEXUE010000434.1, read as the reverse complement.
GCTCGGGCTGGTCACGGCGCCAGACGCGGCCGCCCCCCGGCGGGTGGGGGTCGATCACGTGGACGTCGAGCGAGGGCCAGCCGAGCAGGTCGGCGGCGTTGGCGCAGATGCGCTCCACCAGGCAGGTGCCCGTCGGGCCGGCGCCGACGACGGCGATCGAGGCGCTCATACGGCGGCTCTACGGTGCGGCCGGTAGTGGCCGTGGGTGTCGTACTCGACGGGGCTCGCGCAGTTCAGTGTGCTGGTCTTCGACATGTGACACTCCCGGACATGTCTCGGTGACCCCGGTGAGGGGGTCCGCGCTTGCGGCACGCCGACCGTGCCGCCAGGTCTCCCCCGGGGGCACCCCGCCGCGGTGCGAGGGTTGCCGGTCAGCCAGCCGGGGCTTCGCACTGACACTCTTAACCTATTTAGAAGGTAGGAAATACATAGATCTCTGTCAAGGCTTAATGTTGGGGAATGTCCTATGAGATGGTGAAGGTGGTCTACCGCAAATACGACGGATCACTGCACTGGAACCACAGCGGCCTCCTGCTCGGCGAGGACGAACACGGGGTGTGGACCGGCTGCGCGGCCAACTCCGTCGGCCGCAAGGGCCACGGGCCCGAGGTGGCCTCCCCGCACGCCTTCGTGATGCTCTTCCCCCGCGACGCCTGGTGGACCGCCGCCTTCAACTCCGCCCCGCACAAGCACGAGATCTACTGCGACATCTCCACCGTGCCACGGTGGAGCGACGGCGAGGTCACCATGGTCGACCTCGACCTCGACGTGATCCGGACGCGCCGGAACCTGGCGAAGGGCCGCACCAGCCGGGTCTTCCTGGACGACGAGGACGAGTTCGAGGAGCACCGGGTCAGGTACGCCTACCCGCCCGAGGTCGTCCGGAGCGCCCGCGCCTCGGCCGCCTGGCTGATGGAGGCCGTCACCGCCCGCACGGCCCCCTTTGACGCCGCCCCGCGCTGGCTCGCCCTGGTCAGCCGAGATGCGCCGGAGTGACTACAGCGGCGGGAAGCCGGGGGCGCGGCGCTCGACGAAGCTGGCGACGCCCTCGGCGAAGTCCGGCCGGGTGAAGGAGTCGACCATCAGGCGTGCCGCGGCCGACTCCGACGCCTCCAGGGTTCGCTGCCAGTCGCCCCAGATCTGACGCTTGATCACGGCCATCGAGGCCGGCGAGCTGTACGTCGCCAGCTCGTGGGCGTAGGCCAGAGTCTCCTCGATCAGCCGCTCTCCCGGCACCGCCCGGTTGGCCAGGCCCAGCTCGCAGGCCTCGGCACCGGTGAAGGTGCGCCCGGAGAGCAGCAGGTCCATGGCCCTGGCCTGCCCGGCCAGGCGGGGCAGGATCCACGACAGGCCGTACTCGGCGACCAGGCCGCGCCGGGCGAAGGCGGTGGTCCACTTGGCCTCGGCGGCGGTGAAGACCAGGTCGCAGACCAGGGCGTGGACCATGCCGAGCCCGGCGCAGGCGCCGTTGACCGCGGCGATGATCGGCTTGCGGATCGTGGTCGGGAAGGTGTTGGGACGCCGGTCGGGCTCCCCCGCGTACGAGCCGTCCTGGATGGCGGTGAGCGTCTGGAAGTCCGCCCCGGCGCAGAAGCCCCTTCCCGCCCCGGTGACCACGATCACCCGCACCTCGGGATTCTTCTCCGCCTCGGCCAGCTGGTCGAAGTAGCGGCGGCCCATCTCGTCGGTCCAGGCATTGAGCCGGTCCGGCCGGTTGAACGTCAGCGTCAGCACGCCCCGCTCGATCGACGGCAGCACCAGGTCGACCATCGCCTCTCCCTCCCGGAAGCCCTCGGGGCGCTCCCGCACAGGAGCTCCCCGCCCGGAGAGCTACAGAATATCGTTCTACACCTTTTCCCTCCCCGGTGTCAGCATGTGCGAGCGGACCAGGTCCTCGACGCCTGCGCGCAGGCCCAGGAAGAGGGAGGTCCGCTTGACGGCGAGGGCCCGGTAGGCGGGCAGGTCGATCGGGACCTCGGCGGCGACCCTGCCGGGCCCGCAGGCGAAGACGAGGACCCGCTGGGCGAGCAGGACCGCCTCCTCCACGTCGTGGGTGACCATCAGCACGGTCGTGCCCGTGTCACGCCACACCTCGCGCAGGAAGAGCTGCATGTCCTCCTTGGTCTGCACGTCCAGCGCCCCGAACGGCTCGTCGAGCAGGAGTACGGCCGGCTCGCACGCCAGCGCCCTGGCGATCGCCACCCGCTGGCGCTGCCCGCCGGACAGCTGCCGGGGCAGCGCGCCCGCCAGGGACGACAGCCCGACCTCGCCGAGATACCAGCGGACCCGCCGTTCCCGGTCGGCCCCGGAGATCGGCAGTAGCCGCAGTCCGAAGGCCACGTTCTCCGCGACGGTGAGGAAGGGGAACAGCGCTCCCGACTGGAAGACCAGCCCGCGCTCGGGACCGGGGCCGACGACGGGTGCCCCGCCGAGCGTGATGGAGCCCGCGCTGACCGGGGAGAGCCCGGCGATCAGCGACAGCAGCGTTGACTTGCCCGAGCCGCTCGCCCCGACCACGCACACGAACTCGCCCGGCTCCATCGACAGGTCGATACCGTCCAGGACGCGGGTGGTCCCGTAGTCCTTGGCCACGCCGCGCAGCACGAGGGTCATGCCGTCCACCTTCCGAGACGGTCGCGCAGCATGCGCAGCACGACGTCGATCAGCAGGCCGACCGCCCCGATCACGATGAGCACCGCGAAGATCTTGTCGGTCTGCAGGAACCGCTGGGCCCGGACGATCCGGTAGCCGAGCCCGGACTCGGCGGCGATCAGCTCGGCCACCACCACGAAGTTCCACGCGGCGGCGGCGTTGATCCGCGCCGCGTCCACCACCGCCGGGAGCGCGTACGGCCAGATCACCTTCCGGAGGATCTCGCCGCGCCGGGCGCCCAGGGTGGCGGCCGCCTGGCCGAGCTCGCCCGGCACCCGCCGTACGGCGTCGGCGACCATCAGCGTGTTGAAGAACACCACGCCCAGCAGCAGAATCGCGACCTTGGACGGCTCGCCGAGACCCAGCCAGATGATCAGCAGCGGGATGAACGCGGCGGCCGGCATGTAGCGGAGCAGGCCGACCGCCGGTTCCAGCAGGGCCAGCGCCACGGCCGAGGTGCCCATCGCGACGCCCACCGGCACCGAGATCGCCACCGCCAGCCCGAACCCGGCCCCGACCCGGCCGAGGCTGGCGAGGGTGTCGTCGAGCAGCAGGCCGGTGCCCAGCATCTCCGCGAACGCCTCCAGGACGGCCAGCGGGGACGGCAGGAAGGTCGGATCGACCAGCTCCGCCATGCCGGCGACGGTCCAGAGGACGAGCGGGACCAGCACCGAGGCCGCCCGCAGACCCCAGCGGGCACGGACGGACATCCCGGAGCTCCGCTTCCAGGCCGGACCCGGCCGGCCCGCGCGCCGGGGCAGCGGCTCCCAGGCCCGCCGTCCCGCCTCGGGTGGCGCGACGGGCTCCGCGGTCCCCGCGCTCATGACTGCCGCGACCTTCCTGGTGGCGAGCAGGGCGAGCTGAACCCGCCCCGGCCGCAACCGGTCGCCCGGCATGCTCTCCATATCGGCGCTCCCGCACTCACGGCTTGAGGCTCCTGACGAACCTTGGCTCGAAGAGACCGTCCAGTGACGGCTCGGTGTCGGCCAGGCCCGACGCGACGAGGAACTTCGCGATCAGGGCGGCCTGGTGGTCGAGGTGGTCGTCGGTGCCGCCGGGCTCGAAGGCGGCCAGGTTGTCGTCCAGGGAGAAGATCGTGGTTCCCGCGTCGTAGCTCGCGTAGTCGGCCTCGCTCACCCCCGCCCGCCTGGCCATGATCGCGGTGGCGTCCGCCCTGTTGGCCGCGATCCACTCCAGGGTCTCGAACCAGGTCTTCACCAGCGCCTGCACCTCCTGCGGCCGCTCGGCGACCAGCGAGGCGGCCACCACCAGGTGGTCGGGGATCGCGCCGGGGAAGTCCCTGGAGGTGGCGACGGCCGTGGAACCCGGCAGCCCCAGGGCG
>NZ_JBEXUE010000433.1:0-8431 GCF_040614275.1 Streptosporangium sp. NPDC006013 | reverse complement strand
TCGAGGAGTTCACCTCCGGGCGCTGCGGGGCGCGCTGGACCCGGCTGTGCGGCACCGGGCAGATCGGAACCGGCGTCTGGTTCGACCTTCCGGCATCCTCTCGAGCTCGGCGGCCGGTGCCGTCGCGATCGGGGACGGCGGCGCGGCCGGGGAGGTCTGGACGACCTGGAGGGCCGGTGCCGGGGCCGGCGCGGGAACGGGGGCCTGCGCCGGGGCGGGGGCCTGCGGGGCGGGCTGCGGGATCGAGGAGACCGGCTGTGCCTGCTGCTGGGGGACCGGCTCGGGCTCGGGCTCCGGCTCGGGGGCCGCCTCCTGCGCCGGGGCGGCGCCCTCGGTGCCGTTCTCGTCGATGACGGCGAGCTCGGCGCCGACCTCGACTGTCTCGTCCTCGGCCACCACGATCTTCGTGAGGATGCCCGCGGCCGGAGACGGGATCTCGGTGTCGACCTTGTCGGTGGAGACTTCGAGAAGCGGCTCGTCGGCCTCGACGCGCTCGCCCTCCTTCTTCAGCCAACGGGTGACGGTGCCCTCCGTGACGCTCTCACCGAGCTGGGGCATCTGTACGGACTTCGGCATTGGTGTCTTCTCTCGCGTTCCGAGTGAGGGCTTACGTTAGTTGTGGACGTGGAGCGGCTTGCCGGCCAGCGCCAGCATCGCCTCGCCGACGGCCTCGGACTGGGTCGGGTGGGCGTGGATGAGCTGGGCGACCTCGGAGGGCAGGGCCTCCCAGTTGTAGATCAGCTGCCCCTCGGTCACGAGCTCGCCGATGCGACGGCCGACCATGTGCACGCCGAGCACCGGACCGTCCTTCGCCGAGATGATCTTGACAGCGCCCTGCGTCTGCAGGATCTGGCTCTTGGGGTTGCCCGCGAGGTCGTAGGTGAACTCGACGATCTCGTGGCCGCGCTCCCTGGCCTGGGCGGAGGTGATGCCCACCGAGGCGACCTCGGGATCGGAGTAGGTGATCCGCGGCACGCCGTCGTAGTCGATCGGCACGGGGTTCAGCCCCGCGATGTGCTCGGCCACCAGGATGCCCTCGGCGAAGCCCGCGTGGGCGAGCTGCAGGGTCGGGATGAGGTCGCCGACCGCGTACACGCCGGGCACGCTGGTCTGGCAGAACTCGTTCACGGTGACGGTGCCGCGCTCGATGGCGACACCCGCCTCCTCGAAGCCCATGCCCGCGGAGACCGCGCCGCGGCCGACCGCGACGAGCAGCAGCTCGGCGTCCAGGGTCTTGCCGTTGGCCAGGCTGACGACCACGCCGGTGTCGGTGGTCTTGACGCCCTCGAAGAAGACGCCCAGCTCCTGCTTGATGCCGCGGCGGCGGAAGGAGCGCTCGAGCAGCTTGGAGCTCGACTCCTCCTCCAGCGGCAGCAGGTGCGGCAGGGCCTCGACGATCGTCACCTCGGCGCCGAAGGAGCGCCAGACGCTGGCGAACTCCACGCCGATGACGCCGCCGCCCAGAACGACCACGGAGGTGGGCACCCGGTCGAGCTTGAGCGCGTGCTCGCTGGTGATGACACGCTCGCCGTCGATCTCCAGGCCGGGAAGGGACTTGGGCGCGGAGCCGGTCGCCAGCACGATGTTGCGGCCCTCGTAGATCTCGGAGCCCACAGACACCCGGTTCGGGCCCGCGAGACGGCCCTCACCCTCGATGATCGTGATGCCCTTGCTCTTGAGAAGGCCCTGCACGCCCTTCCAGGCGCGATTGACGATCTTGTCCTTGAACGCGTGGACCGCGGGCACGTCGATGCCCTCGAAACGGGCCTTGACGCCGTAGGTCGCGCTTTCCCGCGTCTCGTCGGCGACCTCCGCGGAGTGCAGAAGCGCCTTGGTGGGAATGCACCCCCGGTGCAGGCAGGTGCCGCCGATCTTGTCTCTCTCGATCAGCGCGACCGTCTTGCCCAGCTCGGCCGCCCGCAGAGCGCAGGCATACCCGCCGCTACCGCCCCCCAGGACGACGATGTCGTAGGGGCCGCTGCCATCAGCCACAGGAAAGCTCCTTGTCGGATTGGAATACCGTGTTCACGGTCGCGCCCCTTCCGTGCCCTGGCCGGCCGCGCGGATCCTCGATCGCATCCACGCCGCCGCCTGACCCGGCTCGGCGCCCAGTCGGTGCCCGCCCTTGGCCCGGCACCGACAACCGCATCTTTTCATCTGTCTGTGTTGCTTGTGACCCGCATGCGCGGCTACGCCGACGCCTGGGCGGACCCGGTCGCGTAGCGCTCGGCCAGGCCGACGAGCGTCCGGGTGACCGCCCCGGTACCGCCCTTCGGCGTGTAGCCGTGCGGCTCTCCCTTGTTGAAGGCGGGACCGGCCATGTCAATGTGTGCCCAACGGACACCGTCCGGCACGAATTCCCGCAGGAAGATCGCCGCCGTGAGCATCCCGCCGAAACGCTCGGGGTGCAGGTTGGCGATGTCGGCCACGGGCGAGTCGAGCCCCTTGCGGAGCTCGTCGGGCAGGGGCATGGGCCACGCGGCCTCGCCCTGCGCGCCCGCCGTCGCGACGATCTCGGCCCGGAGGTCGTCGTCGTTGGCCATGACGCCCGCCGTCCGCCAGCCCAGCGCGACGATCTGCGCGCCGGTGAGCGTGGCGACGTCGACGATCACGTCGGGGTCGTCCTGACCGGCGCGGGCGATGCCGTCGATCAGGACCAGGCGGCCCTCGGCGTCGGTGTCGAGCACCTCGACCGTCTTGCCCGCGAAGCTGGTAAACACGTCGGAGGGACGCTGCGCGGTGCCGCTCGGCATGTTCTCGGCCAGGCAGAGGTAGCCGACCGCGTTGACCTTCAGGCCCAGCCTCGCGATCGCGAGCATCGCGCCGAGGACGGCGCCCGCGCCGCCCATGTCCGACTTCATCCAGTCCATCGCGGCCGACGGCTTGAGCGACAGGCCGCCCGAGTCGAAGGTGATGCCCTTGCCGACGTAGGCGAGCTTCTTTTCGGCCTCGGGGTGGCTGTAGGCGAGGCGCACCAGGCGGGGCGGGTTCGCCGACCCCTGGCCGACGGCGACGATGCCGCCGTAGCCGCCCTCCTTGAGCGCCTTCTCGTCCAGGACCTCGACCGACAGGCCGGCCTCGCCGCCCACCTGCTCGGCGATCTCGGCGAAGCGCGCGGGCCACAGGTCGGAAGGCGGGGTGTTGACCAGGTCACGGACGAGCGAGACCGACTCGGCCAGCGTGCCGGCGCGCCCGACCGCGGCCTCGGCGCCCTCGGCGTCGGTCAGCACGGCCAGCTCGGCCACCGGGGCGCTCGGCTCGTCGGCGGTCCGGTACCTGGTGAAGGAGTACGCGCCGAGCAGGCCGCCCAGGGCGACGGCGCCGGCGTGCTCGGCGCTCGTGGTGGGCAGGGCCAGCGCCACCCGGCCGGTGCCGGCCAGGGCACGGACCGCGGTGCCCGCGGCACGGCGCAGGGCCTCGGCGTCGTAGCTGTTCTCGGGGACGTCGCCCAGGCCGACGACGACCAGCAGGGGTGCGGTCAGCGCGCCGAAAGTGGGGATCTTGGAGATCTCGCCGGGCTTCCCCTTGGCGCCCACACTGCCGAGCGTGGCGGTGAGCCTGCCGCCGAGAGCCTGATCGAGGCCGTCGGCCCCGGGAGCGGGGAGCAGGCCGTCCGGTCCGGTATGGACGCCGACGACCAGTGCGTCGGTATCGAACGAGACAGCATTGTCAGTTGGGGTCAGCCGCACAGTGGTCACACAAGCCGATGCTAGTCGGGCTTGCGCAGTACTCATAAACGAGGGTTCGTCCTACGAATCGCGTCGTCCGATGGTGCTACCGGGAGTGGCACCATCGAGAGAGATGGTGCTAATGTCGATAGCACTATGTTGCTCACCCTGGATATGAACGATCCTCGGCCGCTGCACGAGCAGGTCGCCGAGGCGATCAGGCGTGCCGTCGCCGAGGGGTCCTACGCCCGGGGAGACCGGCTCCCACCGGCGCGCGATCTGGCCGCCGCGCTGGGCATCAACGCCAACACGGTGCTGCGTGCCCTGCGGGATCTGCGTGACGAGGGGGTGCTGGAGTTCCGTCGCGGCCGCGGCGTGAGCGTGCTCAGCCGCCCCAACCCGCGCAGTGTCATCGAGGAGAAGCTGCGCTCCCTGCTCGCCGAGGCGGTCCAGTACGGCTACCGGCACGACGACGTCATCGAACTCATCAGGGAACTGTCGTCAACGACCCCCTCCTGAGGGAGGGGGCTTGAGGTGCAGCGATGCGCTTTACAAGCCCCGCGTTGACCAGCCCTGGCCATCACTCAAGGAGGTGCGTTTTGATGGCCACGTTGAACACAAGATCGCAGACCGACCCTGGGGTGCTTCCTCAGCCCCAGGCTCTCGAATCCGTGGGAGCAGACACGCCCGAGGGTGGGCACGAAACGGCTCACGGACACCGCCGCCTGGCGGTACCTGGTGTTCAACCTGGGCGAGGGGAGATCGAGCAGGCCGGCACCCGGTCTACTCGGCGTCACCCCGACCCGGCTTCGGCCGGGAAGGGAGCGGGCAGTCCAGCCCACCCGGCCGTGTTCGTCCTGGACTCCCGCGGCCGGCCGGTGCAACCCACGAGCCCTGCCTACGCGCGCAAACTCCTCCGTTCCGGCCGGGCTGTGGTTCACCGGCATACCCCGTTCGTCATCCGACTGAAGGACCGCACGGCAGCTGATTCCGTCGTGGCAGGCGTACAGGTCGGTATCGACCCCGGCTCCAAGCACACCGGCCTGGCGGTGTTCACCGACCGCGACGGGAGCCGAACCGGGAGGTATGCGCTCCAGCTCGACCACCGGGGCGGGGCGATCCGCGACAAGCTCACCGCCCGCTCGCGGTATCGGCGTCGGCGCCGCAGTAAAAACCTGCGTTACCGCGCGCCCCGTTTCTCCAACCGCACCAAGCCGAAGGGGTGGCTGGCGCCATCGCTGCGACACCGCGTCGACACCACCATGTCATGGGTGACCCGGCTCACCCGTTGGGCGCCGGTCACTGCCGTGCACGTGGAGCGGGTCGCGTTCGACACGCACGCCTTGTCGGCCGGGCGGCCGCTCGAAGGGGTGGAGTACCAGCAGGGCACCCTCGCCGGGTACGAGGTCCGCGAATACCTGCTGGCCAAGTGGGGCCGGGCGTGCGCGTACTGCGGCAAACAGGACGTGCCGTTGAACCTCGACCACATCCACCCGCGTTCCCGGGGCGGCTCGGACCGGATCAGCAACCTGACCCTGGCGTGCATCGGCTGCAACCAGGCCAAGAACGCCACCCCGATCGAGGAGTTCCTCAAAGGCAGGTCCGCCCTCCTGACGAAGATCCTCCGGCAGGCGAAGGCTCCGCTGCGAGACGCCGCCGCCGTCAACACCACCAGGTGGGCGCTATGGCGGGCCCTGGTGGCGACCGCTCTGCCCGTTCACACCTCCTCCGGTGGCCGCACGAAGTGGAACCGCTCCCTCACCCAGGCGCCGAAGTCGCACACCCTTGACGCGTTGCACGTCGGCCACCTGGGAGGCGTCACCGCCTGGCCCTCGACGGTCCTGGTGGTCACGGCGACCGGGCGCGGCACCTACGCCCGTACCCGCACCGACCGCTACGGCTTTCCCCGGCTACGACTGCCCCGGACCAAGCAGGTCAAGGGGTTCGCCACCGGCGACCTGGTCCGCGCCGTCGTACCGAGTGGCAAGAAGACCGGTGTCCACTGCGGCCGTGTCGCGGTCCGCAGCACCGGCAGCTTCAACATCACCACCCGGCACGGCACCGTGCAGGGAATCCACCACCGCCACATCCGCCTGCTCCAACGAGCAGACGGCTACGGCTACACCACCCACCCAGAAACGCGGCGCCGTGCGGCGTTTCCTCCTGGTCCTGAAGGACCGGGTCTCCACGCTAGAGGTAATTGATGACCGGGTCCGGGACCCGGTCCTTTGAAGGAGTGATCGACGTGGGCCTGCGAGCCCGTTTCCTTTCCACGGCCGCAGCCTGGTTCGCGCTGGTGGCCGCCACCCTGATCGTCGCACCGCTGATGCTCCGGGAGCGGATGCCCGACCCTGTCGCCATGCACTGGGGCCCGTCCGGTGCCCCCGACCGCTCGATGTCGTTCACCGCCTCGCTGCTGTTCGAGGTGGGCATGTGGGTGCTGATCGGGGGCGGAGCCTGCGTGGCCGCGCTCGTCAACGCCACGACGCTCAGGCGCAGGGCGAGCCGCATGGCGCTCGGTGCCCTGCTGGGCGGCACGGGCCTGTTCTTCCTGGGGCTGCAGGCGGTCACGCTGGCGGCCAACCTCGACGCTCCCGACTGGCGGCAGGCCGGTCACCTGGGGTGGACCGCGCTGCTCGCGGTCGCAGGGCTGGTGCTCGGCGGCTGGCTCGGTGGTCTCGCCGCCCGTCCGGGACCCGACGACCAGCCGGAGCGGGCCGCGGCCACCTCCCGGAGGTTCCCGCTCCGCCCTGGCCAGCGCGCTGTGTGGGTCTCCTCCGTGCGCAGCGGACTGCTCGCCGCGATCGGCGGCTCCGTCCTGGCGGTGGGGACGGGGCTCGCGGTCGTCGCCCTGGTCGGCGGCGACGGGATGCTCTGGACCCCTGCGGTGATCACGCTTCTCGCCGGCCTGGTGGCCGTGACCTTCAGTTCGGTGCGGGTGCAGGTCACCGAGGAGGGCGTCGTGCTCTTCTACGGGCCGCTCCGCCTGCCCCGCAAGCGCATCCCGATCGCGAAAGTGGAGCGGGCCTGGTCGGAGGAACTGTTCCCGTCCAATGTCGGAGGGTGGGGCATTCGGGGCCTGCCGGGGGCTGTGACGGTCATGCTCCGCGGTGGGGAGTGCCTTGTGATCGGCTACGTCTCCGGCGGTCGCCTCGCCGTCTCGATCGACGACGCCGAGAATGGCGCCGCCTTGCTGAACACCCTCGTGGCCAGGGCGTCCACCGGTCCAGGAGCCCGTTGATCTCCACCTTCGCGGACCTTGTCCCCCGAAACCGAGCATTGGAAGTTGGTCTCATGCCCCGCCGATCCACTGATCTGTGGTTGTTTCTGCTCGTCACGTTCGGCCTGTCCTGGCTGTTCGCCCTTCCCCTCTGGCTGACGGGCGCGCAGATCGGTGCGCCCGTGTTCACGGCGATCGGGGTGGCGATGATGTTCACCCCGACGCTGGGCGTCCTCGCCGTCCGGCTTTGGGGCAGGCGGCTTGGGGAACCCGCCACCACCTGGCGTGAGTGGGCCGGGCGGACCGGTCTGTGGACGGGGGAGCGTCGCGGGCGCACGCTCGCGTTCGTCGCGCTGGCCTGGTTCGGGACCCCTCTGCTGGTAGTCGTCGCGATCGCGCTCAGCGCCGCCCTCGGCCTGCTCTCCGTCGACCTGTGGGGGCTCAGCCTGTTCCGCGAGAGCCTGGCGGCGGCCTCTCCGGGCCGATCGCTCCCGGTGGAGCCAGGAGTCCTGGCGGCCGTACAGGTCGTGTCGATCCTCCTGATCGCTCCGCTGATCAACTCGATCGCGGCATTCGGAGAGGAGTGGGGGTGGCGGGGCTGGCTGCTGCCCCGTCTGATGACGCTCGGCACCTGGCGGGCGCTCCTGGTCTCCGGGCTGATCTGGGGAGTCTGGCATTTCCCGCTCACCCTGCGCGGATACAACTACCCCGAGCTGGGGGCGTGGGCGGCACCGATGTTCATCGTGTTCTGCGTGGTCTTCGGGGCACTGCTCGGCTGGCTCCGTCTCTACTCAGGGAGTGTCTGGCCCGCGGTCGTCGGGCACGGCTCCCTGAACGCCTCCGCGGGTCTGACCCTGCTCATCGGTAACGCGGCCGATCCGCCCAATCTGGCCGTCGCGGGGATCACCGGGCTGGTCGGCTCGGCGCTGCTGGCCGCGGTCTTCGCGCTGGTGATCAAACGCTGGCCGATCGAGCCACAGCCCCAGACCACCGGCTGAGATCCGAGGAGAGGAATGCTCCTGGTGCCCTCACCGATGAGTCTCCGCTGTCAGGTCCGCCCGATTCACCGAATCCGGCTGCTCTGGTCAAGCCCGTCGGGTCCGCCGGATCAGGCAGGTCAGCAGGGGCTGGCACGGCCGGACGAGGCCGGAAGGTCAGCTCACGAGTACCGTGCTCACCAGCAGTGCCGTGACGGTGGTGATCTCGACCAGGGCTCCCAGCACGTCCCCGGTGATGCCGCCGAGCCGGCGCACCGCTCTGCGCCGCACCACCCAGGCCGCCAGCAACCCGAGGAGTACGGCCGCCGGGAGCCCCCAGGAGGCGGAGAGGCTCCCCAGCCCGGGAACAAGGTCGCTGAGGCCGGCCAGTGCGGTTCCCCCGGAGCCGGAGAGCGAGTCGATCCCCGAGGTGAGCCCGTGGTCGTCCTGATAAGGGCCGAGGAGCGGAGAAGAGGGCGACCGGGTATCGAGGGCGCCGGCGTCACGCAGGAAGAGCAGCGCGGCCGACCCCGCGAGCACCAGCACGGTCATGCCCACCGCGACGC
>NZ_JBEXUE010000432.1:0-8478 GCF_040614275.1 Streptosporangium sp. NPDC006013 | reverse complement strand
GCACCACCCCCGCCCGATACGGGTTCCCCCGCCTTGTCCGGCCACGGAGCAAGCTGCACCACGGCTTCCAAACCGGCGACCTGGTCCGGGCCAACGTCCCGGCAGGCAAGAAGGCCGGGGTTCACGCCGGGCGAGTCCTGGTCCGCTCCTCCGGCTCGTTCGACATCACCACCCGGCACGGCCGCGTCGCCGGGATCAACCACCGGCACGTCCGTCACCTTCAACGCGCGGACGGCTACGGCTACACCACCCGGAAAGAAGTCGATCAAAATGACCGACCGGTCAGAGCACGCTCGGGCCTTGACGGCCCTCCCTCTCCCGATTCCTCCCCGGCCTGAAGGCCGGGGCATCCTGGTGACGGCGGTCAGCCGTAGCGCCACCCACACCTTCGGCAAGTTCACGGAACCCGCCATCCGGCTGCTGGCCGGGCTGGGCGTGGAGGGGGACGCGCATCTCGGGGTGACCGTGAAACACCGGTCGCGGGTGGCGCAGGATCCCACCCAGCCCAACCTGCGCCAGGTTCATCTGATCCAGGCCGAGCTCCACGACGAACTGCGGGCCGCGGGCTTCTCGGTGGCCGCCGGAGAGCTGGGGGAGAACGTCACCACCCGGGGCGTCGACCTGCTCGGCCTGCCGGTGGGGACGCTGCTCAGACTGGGGCGGGACGCGGTGGTGGAGGTGACCGGGCTGCGCAATCCCTGTGGGCAGATCGAGGGTTTCCAGAAGGGCCTGCTCAGGCAGGTGGTGGGCCGGGACGAGAACGGTGAGCTGGTCCGCAGGGCCGGGGTGATGGGCGTGGTGGTGGCGGGCGGTGAGGTGCGGCCCGGCGATCCGATCGAGGTGGAGCGGCCACCGCTCCCGCACCGGCGCCTGGACCGTGTCTAGGTCCATAACGCCATGTCGAAGCCGATAAGTGTGTGGTTGGCTGTCTCCAATGGACATCTCATCGCGGGTTTCCGCCTACCTCCGGGCATATGACGAGCAGCTCCGGGCCCGGCCGATGCCGGGTCGCACGGCCGAGAGGATCGGGCCGCTGCTGAGGGTCGTGTCGAACGGCCACGGCCAAGGTTTCCTGACATATCGTGACCTTGGTGGTTTGGAGGGTGTCGAGCTGGACGCCTTCATCGCGCGCCAGCGGGACTTCTTCACCCGGGTCGGGCGCGAGGTCGAGTGGAAGTACCACGGCTATGACCTGCCCGCCGACCTGCCCGAGCGGCTCGCGGTGGCCGGGTTCGAGGCGGGGGAGCGGGAGACGGTGCTCGTCGGCGAGGCCGGTGAGCTGGCCGGTGCCCATGTGCCACCCGCCGGGGTGCGGCTGCGCGAGGTGGCGGGGCGAGATGACCTGGAGCGCATCCGCGAGCTGGAGGAGACGGTCTGGGATGCCGACCACGGCTGGCTGCCCGGCATGCTGGAGCGCGAGCTCGCCGGTCCTGGAGATCCGTGCACGGTGGTGATCGCCGAGGCGGGCGGGCAGTTGGTGTGCGCGGCATGGGTGCGTTTCCACGAGGGCACCGACTTCGTCTCCCTGTGGGGCGGCTCGACCCTGAAGGAGTGGCGGGGCAGGGGTATCTACCGGGCGATGGTGTCGTACCGGGCGGAGCTGGCGGTGGCGCGAGGTTTCCGCCTGGTGCAGGTGGACGCCTCCGATGCCAGCCGTCCGATCCTGGCCAGGCTCGGCCTGGAGGCGATCACGACGACGACGCCGTACGTGTGGGTGCCGCCGACCCTCTGACCTGGCACCGCCCGCTGGAAGCAGTATGGGATGAATTATTCCGTTCTGGTAGCTTGAAGTGGATCAAGACGAGGCCGCGTCGCCGCGACTCGCGACGAGAGGACACGCATGCCCGAGGTGCTCAGCCGGCGCGCGCTCAACCGGGCCACCCTGGGGCGGCAGCTGCTGCTGGCCCGCGCCGAGCTGTCCGCGCTGGAGGCGGTCCGGCACCTGTACGGTATGCAGGCACAGGCCCCCAACCCTCCCTACGTCGGGCTCTGGGCACGCCTGGCCGGGTTCGCCCACGACGACCTCGCCCGGTTGATCAACGAGCGCCTGGTGGTGAGGCTGGCGCTGATGCGCTCCACCATCCACCTGGTCACCGCCGACGACTGCCTGGTGCTTCGCCCGCTGCTGGGACCGCTGCTGGCGCGGGGCCTGCGGGGTATGCACAGCAGGGGCCTGGCCGGCGTGGACCTGGACGAGCTGACCGCCGCGGGGCGCGAGCTGGTGGAGGAGCGTCCGCTGACCTTCCGTGAGCTCGGGGCGGTGCTGCGGGAGCGGTGGCCGGATTCCCCCGCCGACGCCCTCGCCGCCGGGGTGCGCAACACGCTGGCGCTGGTGCAGGTCCCGCCGAGAGGCATCTGGGGGGTGGGGGGTCAGGCCACCCACACCACCGCGGAGGCATGGCTGGGCCGGTCGCAGGAGGAGCGGCCCTCCGCCGAGGAGGCGATTCGCCGCTATCTCGCCGCCTACGGTCCCGCCACGGTGATGGACGTCCAGCAGTGGTCGGGCATGACCCGTCTGGGGGAGATCGTCCGCGGGATGGGCCTGCGGACCTTCGTGACCGAGGACGGCGCGGAGCTGTTCGACCTGCCCGAGGCGCCGCGCCCCGGCCCCGAGACCCCTGCCCCGGTGCGTTACCTCTCGGAGTTCGACAACACGCTGCTGTCGTTCGCCCCGCGGACCAGGACCCGGATCACGGAGGAGGAGTATCGGGGACGGATCTTCACGGTCAACGGCATCATCAAGGCGACGGTACTGGTCGACGGCTTCGTACGGGGAATGTGGAAGGTGACGGGGAAACGGGGCGAGGCGATCCTGGAGGTGGAGCTGTTCGCGCCGGTGAGCGCGGGGGAGCGGGCGGACCTGGAGGTCGAGGGAGCACGCCTGCTCGACTTCGTCGCTCCTGAGGCGTCATCTCGCGACATCCGCTTCCGCGAGGCCTGACCGCGGGTCGCGCCGCCTCCCCGCCGCGCCGGCCGATGGGTCAGGTGGGCGGTGCCGGGGCTTCGGGGAGTTCTGAGGCGAGGTCTCGCCACCCGCCGGCGCGGGGTGCCGGAGACGGCCTTTTCGTGGTGAAGGGCGAGTGCCCTGAAATGGCGTGCCGCCTTTTCCCGAGGTGTGTCCGTGGTCTGCGCTGTCAGGGCGAAGAACCTCGATGAGGCCCTGGCGGGCCATCGATGAACAGCGTTGTGGTAAATGGGGTCATGTGAAATTATCGGTTAAATATGGTGATTTCCGGATTAAGGCATGCCATGAGACGTTTGATCGCTCTGATAAGTGCTCTCCTGTGCGCCGCCGCGCTTGTCGCGGTTCCCTCGGCCGCAGCCGCAGAGGCCCCTGGAATCCGGCTCAAGCTGCGCTTCGGGTGGTGTGAGACCGCCTGTGTGATCCATGTCACCGTCACGAACAAGAGTCGTCGTCACATCGACTGGGTGGGGGGCAAGTGCACCCTCCGGGTCAACGGGCGCGTAGTGGGAAAGGGGCAGGTCTATATAGGCTCCATCAAGCGTGGTGGGTCTCGCACCAGCCGATGTTCCGTCGTCGACTCGCGCCTGGAAAAGGCCTGGTGGAACTACTACAACGGCGATGCCGACTTCAACACGTATGCCACCGTCAACGCCATTTATCACTACCGATACTAGAATTCATCTGCCATATCGGATGTCCTTAACCGGGTGAACCCGGCCAGGGGCTTCACCACCGGGGCGAGGGTGTCCCCGGGCCCTGGTCCGATCGGCCGGCGGCCGGGATCGATGGTTATCAGGCCAATTCTGGAAATTGGCCGTTCTCCCGGCCGGAGAGATGCTCGATGATGTGCCCATGATCTCTGTCAGTGCCCTCGCGGGTATCGCCGCAGTCGCCCTCGGCCTGGTGCTCACTCCCGGCCCCAACATGATCTACCTGGTGTCGCGGTCCGTGACGCAGGGGCGCTGGGCCGGGCTGATCTCGCTGGCGGGCGTCGCGGCGGGCTTCCTGGTCTACCTGCTGGCGGCGGTGGCCGGGATCGCCACGATCTTCGCGATGGTGCCCGCCGTCTACGTCGCGGTCAAGCTCGCGGGCGCCGGGTACCTGCTCTGGCTGGCCTGGAAGACGGTCAGGCCCGGCGGTGAGCCGATCTTCGCCCCCGGCGCCCTCCCCGCGGACCCGCCGCGGCGGCTGTTCTCCATGGGACTGGTCACCAACCTGCTCAACCCCAAGATCGCCATCCTGTACGTGTCGCTGCTGCCCCAGTTCGTCGATCCGGCCCGGGGTGACGTCGGCACCCAGAGCCTCCTGCTGGGAGCCACCCAGATCGTCATCGCCCTGTCGGTCAACGCGATGATCGTGCTGACCGCGGGCTCGGTCGCGACCTTCCTCGGCCGGCGGCCCACCTGGATGCGCGTGCAGCGCTACCTGATGGGCACCGTGCTCGCGGGCCTCGCCATTCGCATCGCCGGCGACCGTTCACCCGCCGTGGCCGCCTAGGGAGCCGTTCTCGCCGGTGCCGGCCCGTCGCGATGTCGTCCAGATACGCCTTGAGACCCGGCCCGGGGTAACCCCTCCGGCGCGTGACACCCGGGCCGCCAGGCGCTCGTGCGGGAGCCCCATGTCGTAGTCGGCCTGGCCTGCCTGGCGGGAAACCTCCTGGATACGGGGTGGGGCGGGCCCGGCCGGGTGGCCGCGCTCCGGTTCTCAGCCGTGACTGAGGTCGATGACGCAGAAGACGTTGCCCTCGGGGTCGGCGAGGACCACGAAGTCGGGGTCGTCCGGGTAGAGGTCCCAGGCGACCCGTTCGGCCCCCAGTGACACCAGCCGCTCCACCTCTGACGCCTGCCCGGCGGCGTCGGGGACGAACAGGTCGAGGTGCATCCGGGGATGCCGGTGCACCGGTGTCCGGCTGACGTCGAGTGCCAGCGGGACGCCGTTCCCCTCCACCGGGTCGATCACGGTCCAGTCGTCCCCGGTCTCGCCCTCGCGGGGCGCGTAGTCCAGCGCCCGCGTCCAGAAGTCGACGGCACGTCGCATGTCGGTGACGCCCAGCACCACCTGTCCGATCCTCACCATGTGCCGATCCTGGCAGCAATTCCCGGCAGGGGGGAACCCGGAGGATCCCGGCCGCGGCCGTTGACGCGAACACGGCCACCGGGCACGGTCGCGGCCGTGCTTCCAGATGTGCTCCCCGGCGTTCGAGGGAAGGCGCAGGCCTCTCGTCAACTAGGGTTGACGTAGAGTTGGTGTCAACCTATATTGACATTCATGGGCGATGCGCGGGCACCGAGACGGTTTCAACGCGTGGCCGTATACGGGCCATGGCTGTTCCGCCGGCCCCCGGCGGGCGGTGTGCCATCGCGCCCGCTCCCTCATCCGATCAAGGAGGTTTGTGATGTCCGTTGACGTCGTGATCGCCGGCGGCGGCCCGAACGGGCTGATGCTGGCCTGCGAGCTGAGCCTGGCAGGCGTCCGCCCGGTGCTGCTGGAGCGGTTGCCGGAGCCGGGCGAGGAGCCCAGGGCCAATGGCCTGGTCGGGCAGGTGGTCCAGGTTCTCGACAGCCGGGGCCTGTACCGGCGGTTCACCGGCGCCTCACACCCCCCGGTTCCCGTGCCGTTCTTCATGTTCGGCGGCATGCACCTGGACCTGAGCGCGCTGGACCCGGGCCCGCTGCACATCCTCCCGATCCCGCAGCGCCGCCTGGAGCAGCTGTTACAGGAGCGGGCGCTGGAGCTCGGGGTGGAGATCCGGCGCGGCCACGAACTGGTGGACCTGGCGCAGGACGGGGACGGTGTCACGGTCGCCGTCCACGCCCCCGGCGGAGACTACGAGCTGCGCACCCGCTATCTGGTCGGCTGCGACGGAGCCCACAGCGTCGTACGGAAGCGGGCGGGTATCGGCTTCCCCGGCGTCACCGCCGAGGACGTCGTGTCGCGCAGCGCCCACGCAGTCCTGCCCGCCTCGGTGCTCGACCCCGCGACCGGCGAGCTGCTGCTGGCCGGGGCACGCTGGAGGCCGTTCATGATCCACCGAACCGCACACGGCGTGTTCGCCCTCGCGTCGTTCGAGCCGGGCGTGCACCTCGTGACCACCATGGAGTGGGGGCGGGGACAGATCGACGAACGGGTGCCGATGACCCTGGAGGAGTTGCGTGACAGCGCGCGCAGGGTGCTCGGGGCCGACCTGCCGATGACCCCGCCCGCGGGTCGAGGACCCCATGTGCTCCGCCGCCTCACCGGCGGCAACACCCGCCTGGCCGACCGCTATCGCGCCGGTCGCGTGCTGGTGGCCGGGGACGCCGCGCACGTCCACTCCGCGGTCGGCGGTCCCGGGCTCAACCTCGGCCTGCAGGATGTCGTGAACCTCGGCTGGAAACTCGCCGCCGAGGTTCACGGCTGGGCGCCGCCGGGACTGCTCGACACCTACCACGGCGAACGGCACCCCGTGGGCCGGCGGGTCGTCATGCACACCCGGGCGCAGGCCGCCCTGCTCGCTCCTGGCGAAGAGGTCACCGCGCTGCGCGCACTCTTCGCCGAGCTGCTCGAACACCAGGAGAACCGGCGGCACATCGCCGAGCTCGTGGCGGGTTCGGACATCCGCTACGACATGGGGAGTTCCTGTCCGGTTCCGCACCCCCTCCTCGGCCGTTCGGCACCGGATCTCTCCCTCGTCACGGACGCGGGCACCATGCGGCTCGCGGACCTGACGCACGGCGCCCGGCCGCTCCTCCTCGACCTCAGCGGGGGCGACGAACTGGATGAGACGGTGGCGGGCTGGAAGGACCGGGTGGACGTCGTCACCGCCACTTCCAGGCGGCGGGTCCCCGCCGGGTTGCTGATCCGCCCGGACGGCTACGTCGCCTGGACGGCCCCTGACGAGGAAACGGGCGACCCCGTGAGCTTCGGCCTCCGGGAGGCGCTGGCCACCTGGTTCGGCGACCCCGCATAGGTCTTCTCGTTCCGCGCCGTCCCCGTGGCCATCGGCTGCGGCCAGATCGACTACCGGGTGTACGTCACGACGGCCGGCGAACCCCGGGTCTGGTTCTTCTGCACCGGACTCGATCATCCGCTGGTCGCCGTGCCGAAGTGGTTGTGGGGCATGCCGTGGGACCGCACGCGTATCGACATCGCCGCGAGCTGGGAGGCGGCCCCCGCGCGCCGGCGGCTGGAGGCCGCCAACGCCGCCTGCGAGGCGGCGACGGGCGACGACCGCGGGTCGTCTCCGGGTGAGGCCGTCGGGCGTGAACAAAGTCCGCCCACGCTTCGACTAACCGTATGAAAATCAAACGGAGCGGGGGGGACATGGCGGGCAGTGGCGAGCTGTTACCGGGGGATCCGGTCCGGTTGGGGGCCTACTGGCTGGCCGGGCGCCTGGGCTCGGGCGGGCAGGGCGTCGTCTACGAGGCCTATGACGACGACGGCCTGCGGGTGGCGGTCAAGGTCCTCTACGGCGATCCCGGGCTGAACCACGGCATCGCGCGGGAGGTGACCGCCGCGGAGCGGGTCGCCTCGTTCTGCATCGCCAGGGTGCTCGGCCACGACCTCGCGGCGCCGAAGCCGTACATCGTCAGCGAGTACATCGAGGGGCCCAGTCTGCGGGGGTTCCTGCGCGAGCGTGGCGGGCTCGGTGGTGCCGACCTGCACCGGCTCGCGGTCGCCGTCGCCACCGCGCTCACCTCGATCCACGAGGCCGGGGTCATCCACCGCGACCTCAAGCCCGACAACGTCCTGCTCGGTCCCGACGGACCCCGGGTGATCGACTTCGGCATCGCCAGGACCGTGGAGATGTCGCTGACCTCCACCGGCCTGGTCGCCGGGACGCCGACCTACATGGCGCCGGAGGTCCTCACCGGGCAGCGCGCCGGCATGCCGGCCGACGTGTTCGCGTGGGGAGCGATCATCCTGTTCGCGGCCACCGGCCGCGACCCCTTCCGGGCCGACAGCCTGGGTGCCGTCATGTACCGAGTCCTGTCGCTCGACCCCGATCTGGGCGACCTCGACGACCCGTTGCGTGCCCTCGTCGCCTCGGCGCTGGACAAGGATCCCGCCTCCCGCCCCACTGCCCGCGAACTGCTGATGGGCCTGCTCGGAGGGGGGACCGACCCGTTGAAGGCCGGGGCCAGGGCCGCCTCGGGGATCCGTACCCCCTCCGGCGACCCGTCGCTCGGCGCGCGGGCGGAGGAGGTCTTCGCACGGCTCACGCCCGAGTCGAGGGGACTGGTCGCCGAGGCCTTCCTGCGCATGGTCGGTGTCGACGCCGACAGCGAGGACACGGTCCGGCGCGTCGAGCGGGCGGAACTCCCGGCGGGCGCGGACGAGGTGCTGGCGGCGTTCGCCGCGGCCGGCCTGGTCACCTCCGGCGGGGACGAGGTCACGATCTCCCGGACGGCCCTGCTGCGGGCCTGGCCCCGGCTCCGGGAGTGGGCCCTGGCTCAGGGGGACAACGTGGTGCCCATCCCCGGGACGCGGAAGCTCCACTGGCTCGGGGACAACGCGGCCGCGGTCGACCTGCA
>NZ_JBEXUE010000431.1:0-8479 GCF_040614275.1 Streptosporangium sp. NPDC006013 | reverse complement strand
TGGCGCGGCAACAACAATATCGCTGAGTCGATCTTCGAGCAGCTGCGCTCCGAGCCCTGGCACCGTGCCCGGGTGACGGGCCGCGACACGGACCCGGCGGGCAGTGGCGGAGGCGTGGCATGACGCCGCAGCAGGAGGCGGCGGCCGTGGTGGACGCCGTCCTGACCGACCTGCCCCGTCACCGCGGCGTGGTCGTGGACTCGCCGCCGGGCGCGGGCAAGTCCACGCTGGTGGTCAAGGCCGCGGGGCACATCGCCGAGACCGGCGAGCCGCTGATGATCGTCGCGCAGACCAACGAGCAGGTGGACGACCTGGTGGAACGGCTCGCGGCCGAGCATCCCGATCTGGGGGTCGGCCGGCTCTCGGCGAGCGGCTACATCACGCCCGGCCGCATCCTCGCCCTGCCCAACGTCTCGGTCGCGGGCAAGCTGCCCGATCTGGGGGACCCGGCCGTGGTGATCGCCACCGCCGACAAGTGGGCATGGATCGGCGACCGCACCTGGCCCTGGGCCATCGTCGACGAGGCCTACCAGATGCGTTCGGACAAGCTGCTGCGCATCGCCTCGCTGTTCGAGCGGTCGTTGTTCGTGGGCGACCCCGGCCAGCTCGACCCGTTCTCGATCGTGGACGGCGACCGCTGGGCGGGCCTGTCGTGGGACCCGGTGCAGAGCGCGGTCTCGGTGCTGCTGCGGCACAACCCCGACCTGCCGGTGCACCGGCTGCCGGTCTCCTGGCGGCTGCCCGCCTCGGCCGCGCCCGTGGTCTCCGAGGCGTTCTACCCCTTCACCGGGTTCCGCGCGGGGACGGGCCCCGCCGACCGGTCGCTGGAGTTCACGGTGAACGGCATGCGCACCCCCTTCGACCTGGCGCTGGAGGAGGCGGCCGGGTCTGGCTGGGCACTGTACGAGCTGCCCAGCCGCCACACGGTGCGCACCGACGCGGAGGCCGTGCTGGCGACCGCGAGCCTGGCGACGCGGCTGCTCCAGCGGAGTCCGGTCGCGCACTCCGAGCGCGGCAGCCATCCCGTCACGGCCGACCGGATCGCCATCGGCGCCGCGCACCGCGACCAGGTGGCCGCGATCAGGGCCGCCGGGGTGCCGCCGGAGATCACGGTGGACACCGCCAACCGCCTGCAGGGCCGGGAGTACGACGTGACGATCGTGCTCCATCCCCTCTCCGGGCGCCGCGACGCCACCGCGTTCCACCTGGAGTCGGGGCGGCTGTGCGTGCTCGCCTCCCGGCACCGCCACGCCTGCGTCGTGGTGGCCAGGGCGGGCATTCCCGAGCTGCTGGACGCCCACCCGTCGGCCGAGCCGGTCCAGCTCGGCGTGCCGGTGAAGTTCCCCGACGGCTGGGAGGCCAACCAGGCGGTCCTGGCCCACCTCTCCAAGCACCGGGTGACTCCTGACGACTGACCTCCCACCGGCTGAGAGCGCCTTCCCCGCTCGATGGCGCCGTACGGTGCGGGTCAGATCGTGCGCCGCCAGACGTCGATGGCCAGCACCTGGCGCATGCCCACCGAGAGGTAGAGGTCGAGGGCGGGCGTGCTGTTGTTGGCGTCGACGTGCAGGTAGGTGCCGACCCGCCCGCGACGGGCGTCGTCGGCGAACGCCCCGCGCAGCATGAACCGGCCCAGGCCGCGGCCCCTGAAGGCGGGGAGCACCGCCAGCCGGCGTACGTATCCGCAGTTCTCGTCCCCGAGGAAGGCGTTGGTCCCCAGCAGCATCGCCACGGGCTCGCCGTCGAGGCGGGCGACCGCCAGTTGCGACCAGTCGGTGTTGACCGAGGAGTTCAGCTCGTCGTACCACTCGTCGTAGTCCTTCGGGGCGAACCCGAAGTGGTCGGCGAAGCCGGCCTGCTCCACGGCGTGGCCCTGGCGGCGCACCTCCTCAGTGAGCCCGTCGTGCACGGTCATCCCGGCCGGCGGCCCGGGGCGGCCGACCGGCCCGGTGTGGTCGGCGCGGAGCCGGATGAAGCTGGTGGCGGCGCTGAAACCACGGGCGGCGGCGACGGCGCGCTTGCCGCTGTCCTCGCGGTAGAGACCGATGTCCACCACGGCCCGGTCGTGGCCCAGCTCGGCGGCGATCTGCCCGGCCCGCCCGGTCACGGTGTCCCAGAGCGGGCCGGTCAGCCCCGGCGCGCCGGGGTGCACGACCACGTCGACGTCGACGTTGTCACTGGCGCCCTTGCGGCAGGCCCAGGCCCAGGCCACCAGGCGCCCGCTCTCGTCGTGGACGAGCCAGCCGTCGGACTCCACGTCGAAGGACGAGTCGTTCAGCTGGTCGGCGACGTCGTCGAGGGTCATGTCGGCCTTGCCGATCACCTGGGTGTCGCAGAGCGAGATCAGCTCGTGGATCTCGGGCGCGTCGGCGGCGGAAGGCCGCCGGGTGAGGTACCCGGCGGCGGGGGTGGTCGTCTTCATGCCCCTCATCGTGGCG
Organism: Streptosporangium sp. NPDC006013; assembly: GCF_040614275.1. Classification (NCBI taxonomy): domain Bacteria; kingdom Bacillati; phylum Actinomycetota; class Actinomycetes; order Streptosporangiales; family Streptosporangiaceae; genus Streptosporangium; species Streptosporangium sp. NPDC006013. Next base: position 6,041 of record NZ_JBEXUE010000431.1, on the reverse strand, counting down.
GGGGCGGGTTGGGAATCGCTGGGTCGGAACTTGGGATCGGTTGTTGACGCCCGCCACGCTGTGGTTCCAGCGAAGGACGGGTCGACCTCGCGACCGAAGCCGGGGTCCGCACCCAAGATCTCTGATCAGTCGAGCACCGGCACCTGAGCCTCGGCCTCCTTGGCGCTCTCGGTGCCGCCGCGCAGCGGGACCTCCTTGATGAAGGCCGCCAGCAGCGGAACCAGGACGGCGAACAGGATCGCCCACCAGAAGACGCCGGAGATGGAGTCGGCCAGCGACTCCAGGAAGCCGATCCGTACTCCCGAGGGCAGCTCGTGCAGGGCTGCCGGGTTGAACTGGGCGCCGCCGGAGGCGAGCTGCTCGCCCGCGGCGCCCAGCTTGCTCTCCAGGTTGGAGGTGAGGCGGTTGTTGAAGATCGCGCCGAACAGCGAGACGCCGAACGAGCCGCCGATGGAGCGGAAGAAGGTCGAGGCACTGCTGGCGACACCGAGGTCCTTCTGCTCGACGCTGTTCTGGGCGATCAGCATGGTGGTCTGCATCAGGAAGCCCATGCCGAGGCCGAGCACCGCGATGAACACGCCGGTCTGCCAGGCGGGTGTGTGGACGTCCATCAGGGAGAGCAGCCACATGCCGATCGCCATGATCGCGCCGCCGAGGACCGGGTAGATCTTGTACTTGCCCGTCTGGGTGATGGCGCGGCCGACGAAGAGCGAGACCACCATGGAGGCGGCCATCATCGGGAGCAGCAGCAGGCCGGAGTTGGTGGCCGTGGCCCCCTGGACCGTCTGCTGGAACAGCGGCAGGAAGTTGATGGCACCGAACATGGCGAAGCCGAGCAGGAAGCCCACACCCGAGATCAGGCTGAAGTTGCGGTCGCGGAAGACGTTGAGCGGCATGATGGGCTCGGCGGCGCGGCGCTCCACCGGGATGAACAGCGCCAGCGTGACGACGGCGAGGGCCACCAGACCGAGGATCTGCGGCGAGTTCCACCCGTAGTCGTTGCCGCCCCAGGTGGTGATGAGGACCAGCGCGGTGATGCCGACCGAGAGCAGGGCGGCACCGAGCCAGTCGATGCGGTGCTCGGTGCGGTACCTGGGCAGCTTCAGCTTGATCGCCAGCAGGGCCAGCGCGACGAACCCGATGGGCAGGTTCACGTAGAAGGCCCAGCGCCAGTTGAGGTGGTCGGTGATGAATCCGCCGACGAGCGGGCCAGCGATCATGGCCAGTGACATCACGGCGGCCATGATGCCCTGGTACTGGCCGCGCTCGCGGGGCGGGACGAGATCACCGATGATGGCCATGGCGTTGACCATCAGGCCGCCCGCACCGAGGCCCTGGAACGCGCGGAACGCGATGAGCTGCATCATCCCGTCGGACGGGCCGCCGAGCATCTCCGAGCCCGCCATGCCGCAGAGCACGGAGCCGATCATGAAGATGACGATGGAGGCGAGGAAGATGTTCTTCCTGCCGTACAGGTCACCGATCTTGCCCCAGATGGGGGTCGAGACGGTGGCGCCGAGCACGTAGGCGGTCACCACCCAGGACAGGTGCGTCAGCCCGCCGAGCTCGCCGACGATGCGGGGCATGGCGGTACCGACGATCATGTTGTCGAGCATGGCCAGCACCATCGCGAGCATCAGGCCCGGTAGCACTACCATGACCTCACGACGCCGCGCCGGTAAGGCCGCGGTCTCCTTCACTTCGCCCCCTAGAAGAGATCTTGCTTACTTGCCGACCGGCTAGTGTCGGATATGCTGGAAATGTAGGCCGCTTACTTGCCGGCCGTCAAGCTGATTTCTCGGTAAGGGAACCATGAGGGAACACGCCGATACCCGGACGCGCATTCAGGACGTCGCCCTGACTCTTTTCGTCGAGCAGGGCTACGAGGCCACCTCGCTCCGCGAGATAGCCGAGGCCCTCGGCGTGACCAAGGCGGCTCTCTACTACCACTTCAAAAACAAGGACGACATCGTCGCCAGCCTGGCCGAGGACCGGGTGCGCGCGGTCGAGGAGCTGATCGCCTGGGCCTCGTCCCAGCCGCGCACCGAGGAGACGCGCCGCGAACTGCTCCGCCGTTACTCCGACGACCTGCACCGGGGCCGGCACCACGAGATCATGCGGTTCTTCGAGCGCAACCAGACCTCGCTCAAGAACCATCCGACGATGGAGAAGACCCGCCACCGGATGCTGGACCTGCTCACCTTCCTCGTCGAGCCGGACGATCCCACCGCCACCCGGCTGAAAAACTCGATGGCCCTGTTCGCGCTGCACGCCGCGTGGATCATCCTCAGGGACGAGACGATCTCCGACGAGGAGCGTCGGGCCGCCGCCCTGGAGGTCGCGCTCGACCTCGCCCGGCGGTGAGCGTGCTCATCGACCCGCCCAACTGGCCGGGTCCACACGCTCTGTTCTGGTCGCACCTGGTCAGCGACAGCTCGACCGGGGAGCTGCACGCCTTCGCGGAGCTGCTGGGCGTGCCGCCCCAGGCGTTCGACCGCGACCACTACGACGTTCCCGAGACCTTCTACGAGCGGGCCGTCGCGCTGGGCGCGGAGGCCGTCTCCTCGCGCGAGCTCATCACCCGGCTCATCGGCTCCGGCCTCCGCCGTCGCAAGGTTCGTCCTGGAATCAGTAGCTCTCGCATAGATTCCGGAACCCCGGGCATGACGCCCCCCTGAAGACATCACCGCACGTCACAAAGGGGATGACATGCCGAACGCCAAGACGATCGCTTTCCTCGTGGCCCCGGAGGGCATCGAGCAGGTCGAGCTCACCGAGCCGTGGAACGCCGTCAAGCGGGCTGGGGCCACCCCAAGGCTCATCTCCACCGAGCGGGGTCAGGTCCAGGCGTTCAACCACCTCGACAGGGCCGACCGGTTCCCCGTGGACGCGACGGTCGAGGAGGTCTCCGCCGCCGACTTCGACGGGCTGGTGCTGCCGGGCGGCGTCGCCAATCCCGACCTGCTGCGTACCGTGCCCGAGGCGGTCGGCTTCGCGAAGGGCTTCTTCGACGCGGGCAAGCCCGTCGCGGCCATCTGCCACGCGCCCTGGACGCTGATCGAGGCGGACGTGGTACGCGGGCGCAAGGTCACGTCCTGGCCGAGCCTCGCGACCGACCTGCGCAACGCCGGTGCGAACTGGGAGGACCACGAGGTCGTGATCTGCACCTCGGGCCCGAACACGCTGATCACCAGCCGCAGGCCCGACGACCTCAAGGCCTTCTGCCAGGCCGCGATCGACGCGTTCTCGGGCTGAGGCGAAGAGTCGCAGGACAGCCGGTCCGCCTCAGGCGGACCGGCTGTCCTGCTGCCATGCCACATTTTTTCATGCACCGAACTTTGCCGCGCCTTTCCGATATCCGGAGTCACGATCAACCATCTCCGGTTAGGACGGAGCGTGCCGGGCAAGCCTTTAGGTGACCGGCTGCGAAAGGAGGACACCGTGGAGGCCACTATCGCGTTGCGTCTGCCGCGTGACGCCGCCAGCGTTCCCGTGATCAGGCAACTTCTCGACGCCTCGCTCCGCGCCCTTGGCGTGGTGTCCCAGATCCGCGAGGACATCCAGCTCATGCTCTCGGAGGCGTGTTCCAACGCCGTCAAGCACGCCACCCCCAGTGACGACTACATGGTCAGCACCGAGCTGTCCAGGGACCGTTGCGTGATCAAGGTGGTGGACGCCGGCGACGGCTTCGACTTCTCGGGCCCCGCCTTCCCCGCCCCCACCTCCGAACACGGCCGGGGCCTGATGATCATGCGCGCCCTGGCCGACGACATCCGTTTCGTCAACAGGCACGAGCGGGGCTCGATCGTCTGCCTGGAGAAGACCCTGCGCTTCGTCAAGGGCGCGCCCGGCCTGTCACTGCTGCTCAGCGAGGAGCTTCAGTTCCAGCAGGGCGTCCCTGAGATAGTCGGTGACGGCCCAGACATCGGGAACCATCTCACGGCAGGCGATCACGCCGACGTCAAGTGAGCCGTCGTAGGAGAAGACCGTGATGTTGAGGCCGCCACTGGCGTCGGTCACCACCGAGACGGGGTAGTACGACAGCAGCCGGGCACCGCTCACATAGAGGGGAAGTTGCGGGCCGGGCACGTTGGAGATCATCACGTTGATCGGGCCCGCGCTGTCAGCGAAGAGGTTGAAGGCCGCCCGGGAGGCCAGGCCGGTCAGCGCGGAGGGCATTATGTCGCTGAGCTCCTGAATCCAGCTGACCGGTGCCAGCGACGAACGATCCTTGATCAGCCGCATCGCGTCACGTACCGCCAGCAGCCGTTCCAGTGGGTCGGCCACCTGCGTCGCCAGTGTGGTGATCATGATGGTGACCTGGTTGCCCACGCGCCGGTCACCGGGGACGCGGAGCGAGAACGGCACCCCCGCGACGAGAGGCTGCTCGGGCAGCGCGTCGTGCTTGATCAGCCACTGGCGCAACGCCCCGGCGCACAGGGCCATCACCACGTCGTTCACCGTGACGCCGAGGGCGTTCTTGACCAGCTTGACGTCCTCCAGCGGCAGGGCGGCGTAGGCGAACCTGCGGTGCGCGCTGATCCTGCCGCTGAAAGGGGTACGTGGGACGGTCATCCGCGGCATGTCGGGCACCTCCGCGGTACCCGACAGGCGGTTGGCCAGTTGCCGGGTGAGCCGCGAGACCAGCCCGGCCCCGGGCACCTGGGAGATCAGGGGGATCTCGTCCAGATGCGGGACGGCGTTGATCAGGAACCGTACCGTGTTGGCCGGGTTGACCACCGCCTTGACGATCCCCCTGGTGACCATCTCCCGCGTGTCGATCCGCTCCTCGGGCTCGGCCGCGGGCGCCATCTCGACCTCGGCGGGCTCGGGGGAGGTGTCCAGCAGGCTGGCCAGCACATCGGCGCCGGTGACGCCGTCGACCGCGGCGTGGTGGACCTTCGTGTAGAGGGCCGTACGGTCGCCGGCCAGACCGTGGATCAGATACATCTCCCAGAGCGGCCGCCGCCGGTCGAGGCAGCGGGCGTGCAGCCTGGCCACCTGCTCACCCAGCTGCTCGTCGCTGCCCGGGCCGGGCAACGCGATCTCGCGCACGTGGTAGTCGAGGTCGATCCTGGAGTCCTCGGTCCAGTACGGATGGTCCAGGCCGAACGGGACGGAGACGAGTCGCATGCGGAAGGGCGCGGCCAGGTGGAGCCGCCGGGCCAGCAGCGACACCAGGTCGCTCCGCGACAGCCTGCCCGACAGGATCGCGAGCCCTCCGATGTTCGCGACGTTCGTCGAGGTCTCGAAATTCAGAAACTGCGTGTCCACCGCGCTGAGCTGCCGCATCGTCTACCTCCGGGAAGTCGTTCCTCCATCCTGCTCCCGTGGTGTCGTCAGAGCCAACGCCGCGAGTGCGACGAGGACGACCACCGACACGATGACCAACGACAGCGGGATGAGCATGAGCACGATGACGACGGTCATGATCTCGCTGATCAACTGCGGCATCGCAGAGCTGTGCCCGGATTGTCCGGCCGTTACACCGCATTCCAGCGACCGAGCTTCAGCGCGAGATGAAGTTCTAACCTGTGGGTTCCGTTCTTGAGGTTGCGGCCGGCCAGCTGCTCGATTCTGGTGATGCGGTAATAGAGGCTGGTGCGGTGCAGGTGGAGCAGCCGGGCGGTCTCCTGGGCGTCTCCCCCGCTGTCCAGGTAGGTCTCCAGGGTGATCAGGAGTGCCGGATGCTCCCGCAGAGCGTCAAGCGGACCGCCGAGCGTGCCAGGGGTACCGGAAGTACCGGCGACCGGCTCGGCGAGCAGCCGGTAGACGCCCAGGTCCGGCCAGTGGGCGACCGGCCGCAGCGCCGGTTCCGCCGCCGCCGCCCTGGCCGCGGCGAGCGCCTCCTCATGTGCCCGTACCGCTGACTCAAGCCCCGGGTGCGGTGCGCTGACCCCGGCGCCCGTGCGGGCCCGCGCGGCCAGCCGCTCTCCCAGCGCCGTCGCGTCCTCGCCACGGTTGAGCAGCAGCACGGCGTGCCGGTCCAGGATCGTGAAGGCCGGCGGCCGGCGCGTCCTGGCCAGCTCCGCGCCGACCGC
>NZ_JBEXUE010000430.1:0-8486 GCF_040614275.1 Streptosporangium sp. NPDC006013 | reverse complement strand
TGTGACGCATGGCCGACGGCGCCCGGCCGTCGCGGTGGGCGCGGTCAGCGGAGGGAACCGGAGAGGGCGACCTCGTAGACGTGGACGAGTTCCTGGCTGATCCGCTCCCACGAGTAGCGGGATCGGGCGCGGTCGGCGCCGGCGAAGCCGAGCGCGGTGCGGCGGGTCGGGTCGGCGAGGAGTTCGCGGGTCAGGCGGGAGGTCTGCGCGGGACGGTCGGCGGGCACCAGCAGGCCGGTCACCCCGTCCACCACGGAGTCGAGGTGGGCGCCCACCGCCGAGGCGATGACGGGCACGCCGCAGGCCATGGCCTCCAGCACGACGACGCCGGCCGGAGCCTCCTGGGGCAGGGAGACGACCACGTCGGCGCTGCGCATCAGCTTGGCGACCGCGGAGTGCGGGATGTGCCCGAGAACGGTGATCCGATCGTCGACGCCGATCTCCTTGGCCAGCAGCATCATGCGGTGCGCGTCGGCGTCGTGCTCCAGGTCCGTGACCGCCGGGCCACCGGCGATGATCAGCTCGGCGTCGGGGATGCCCTCCAGGGCGCGGAGCGCGGTGTGCACGCCCTTCTCCGCGGTGAGCGGCCCGACGTGCAGCAGGCGGGGGCGGGTACCGCGGGCGGAGGCCGGACCCTGACGGCGGAACCGCTCGACGTCGACACCGCACGGGATGACCGAGATGCTGCGGCGCGGCACGCCCAGCCGGATCAGCGAGCTCTCCTCGTCGCCGCACCCGGCGATCACCGCGCTGGCCCGGCGCCCGATGGCCCGCTGTAGCCGCACCCGCTTGGCGTCGCGGGGGTGCTCGCTGCTGAACGTCTGGGTGAACGGCACGTTCAGGCCGTTCGCGCCGGCGATGGCGGCCAGCCCGCCGGTCCAGGAGTGCGCGTGGATGACGTCGGGGCGGTCCTGCCCCCAGCGGTGCATCAGCTGGTCGCCGAGGTCGGAAAGGTAGGGAAGGACGCCGTCTTCCGGAAGATCCTGCGCGGGCCCGGCGGTCAGGTGCTCAAGCGTGACGCCCTGCGACACGCGAACTTTGGGCTTGTCAAGGTCGGAGTTTCTCCGGGCGTAGATGGTGACCTTGTGTTCCCGGCCGAGTTCACGGGCAACGGCCATCAGGTGAGCGCGCTGGGAGGCGAGATCGGACTCGTCCTGGGTGGAGGAGAGAGCCTCGGAGGAGACGAATGCAATGTTCACGGCACACCTCTGGGAGGAGATAGGCATGGAAAGCCTGTTATTCCTTCAGGGGTGCCTGCGTCTTAGGCACACGTCTGCATTGCCCTAACCATACCCCGATCTCAGTCGGAGCCAAACCCGCGGGGTTCAATACCTCCTGCTCTGCCGTGACTCCTCGGCCCTGGCGCTCGGGACGTGCAACTGGATCACACATCCATCCCGGTCGTTGTGGATGTCGAGGCGGTCGCACAGGTGCCGGGCGATCCACAGCCCGTCCCCCGGTTCCGGCGCCGGTCCCGGTGGGAGGAAACCGGCGACCGGGTCGGTGACGCGCCTGCCCCGGCGGTCGACATGGCAGGTGATCGCGCCCAGCCGCTCCCACAGCCGTACCGTCACGGGCGGCTCCAGCAGGGTGGCCACCTCGTGGGCGGCGACCGAGAGCAGGGTCGCGCGGTCGTGGCTCAGTCCCATGAAGGAGGCCTGGCCGGTGACGAACGCCCGCAGGGCATGGAGCGTCTCCACGTGCGCGCCGGCCGAGCCTTCCTGCGGTTCGAGAGGCGGGACGGAGTCGCACTCGCCGATGAAACCCACCGGATCGGTGTACTCGGGGCAGGACACCATCGAGACGCCGTCCTCGGAGAGGGTGGGATGGGTGCGCCTCGCGGCGGCGACCACCGCCTGACCCGCGGTCCTGGTGTCGTACGGGCAGATCATCCAGACGTTGGTGCCTTTCAGCAGCAGGTTCAGGCCCGACTCCATGCGCTGCCAGGCCCGCACGTCGGCGGGCGCCCGGCCGGCCCACACCGGCTCGGCGAGGATCCGCACGTGACCCCCGCGCGGGGCCTCGGGCCCGCGCCGCTGCCAGTAGCGGTGGAAGGCCGTGGCGCGCTCCACGGTCCGGCGCCCCAGGAACGCGCTCTCCGCGTAGTCGACCAGGCGGCCCTCCCTGCCCAGGGCAACCGCCAGCAACTCCAGATTGGCCGAGGTGGTCGTGACCATCACCGGATCGCCCTTGGCCAGCCCGTCCCGGACGAACGGCAGCGCGATCTCCAGGAAACGCCGGTCGGAGCCGTAGACCGCGGCCTGGTGGATGGAGGTCATGGAAGATCGTCGTGGTCGCGGGAGCGGCGGGGGCGCCCGTCGGGCCCGCTCCAACCGGCGGGGGGCCGGCGCGTCGAGGGGGAGCCGCTCGGTCCCGGAGCCGGCCCGTTCCAACCGGCAGGGGGCCGACCCTGAAATGATCTCATTCTCCGCCCACCTGGCCGGACACGGGCGCCGCCGGGTGCGGTCCCTCGTCGCTCGGTGAGACCGGCAGGCCACGCCGAGTTAGCCAAGTTATACGACACGCAGGGCGAGTATCACGATCTCATCCCAAACTCTCCCGCCGGAGAACGCGTGCCGGTCCTCCTCCACCGTCTTGACGATCTCGGCGGGAGAGCGCGTCACGCAGCGTGCCAGCACGTCGGCCAGCCTGGTCTCGCCGTAGGACTCACCAAGCTCGTTCTGCGAGGCGACCAGGCCGTCGGAGTAGAAGACCAGGGTCTGGCCGGAGGCCGGCGTGAGCTCCTCGGTGAACATCTCGGCCTCAGCGGCGATGCCCAGCGGCACGCCGCCCCCCGCGGTGAACCGCACCCCGCCGTCGGGCTGCAGCAGCGCGGCGGGGTGGTGTCCCGCGCTGGCCAGCCTGATCTTGCGCGCCCGGATGAAGCCGGTCACGGCCATCACGAACATGCCGTTGTGCTGGGCGGTCAGGGCCTGGTTCAGCTTGCGCATCACCTCACCGGGGTCGGATTCCCAGACGCTGAGCACGCGCAGTCCGTTGCGGACCATGGCGCTGACCGACGCGGCCTCCTCGCCCTTGCCCGCGGCGCCCCCGAGGGCGAAACCCCACCCGTCACGTGTGCGGAAGACGTCGTAGAACTCGGCGCCGACCGGGCTGGAGCCCGCGTTGTAGATGGCGGCGGCCTCGAATCCGGGGATGTCCGGCAGGCTCCGGGGCACCACGCTGGTGCGCAGCGCGTCGGCGGCCCGCGAGCGGGTCTGGAAGCTGCGCCGGGCGCGCAGTGCGAGCCCCAGATGGACGCCGATCTCCTCCATCAACCCCAGATCGGCCAGCGAGAACGGCTCACGGTCGCGCAGGCGCACCAGGGTCAGGGAGCCCAGTACGTCGTCCTCACCGCCGATCGGCACGATCAGCACCGAGGCGGCACCCATCACCCGCAGCAGGGGCGGCCCGCCGGGGACGTCGCCGAGCAGCCCCTCGTCCTCCAGCATCTCGTGCACCACGCCCGAGCCGCCGGTCAGCACGTGCGCGATGGCCGGTGCGGTCAGCGGGTTCAGCTGTTCGGCGAGGCGGACCAGCTGGGTCACCGGCTTGTCGCTCGGGCCGAGCACGCAGGCGCGGGCGGGGACGCCGTCGCGGATCACGTCGGCGATCACCCAGTCGGCCGACTCCGAGGCCAGCAGCCGCGCGGCCCTGGTGACGGTCACCGGCTGGCGCAGGCTCTCCTCGTCGAGCAACAGGCGGGTCATCCTGGCCAGCAGTTCCTGCCGGCGTGCCGCGGCCATGACCAGGGTGGCGTCCGACCGGTCGGCGGGGCCGTGGGGCGGCCCCGCCACCTGCGCCTCCAGCGGCAGGATCATGACCGCGACCATCTCCTGCGGCTCGCCCGGCATCGTCAGCCGGGTGATGGCCAGCTGCACCGTGTGCGCGCGGCCCTGGTGGGCCAGCCGCGTCTGGAACGTCGCGGTCTGACCGCCCTGCTGGACCGCCGTCAGGTGCGAGCGGAACGCCGCCCGACGGGAGACGTCGACGAACAGCGGGAACGAGCGGCCGATCAGATACCCCGCCGGGCTGCCGAGCATCCGGGAGGTCTCGGCGCTGATCCGCCGGACCACACCCGAGGCGTCCAGCACCACCACCGGGACGGGGAAGGTGCGGAAAACCTGCCGCAGTAGCTTGAGCTCCCGCTGTGATCCGCTCTCCCGCTGGCCCGACCGCCTGGGCGCCTTGCGCAGCTCGCGCACGGAGGTCTCCAGCAGCTCGCGGGCGGTGTCGAGCTCCGCCAGCGCCGCGTCAAGTGTGGACCGGGGGTCGGCGGGATAGGCGGACCTCGCCTCGCGCAGGGAGGAGACCCTGGCGCTCAGCGCGCTCAGCGCCTGCTCCAGGCTCTGAAGGCCAATGGCGTCGGTCAATGCTCGTCCTCGTCAGGGGCCGGAGTGGGCTGGTCCCGTCGTAGACGGTACGCCACCCCGATAGGTCGAATCGATCCGTGGTCGGATAGTGGTTAAGTTAGTGACACAGGGAGGGGAGTCGCGAGATGGACATGGTCACTCCCGTTCTGGCCCGGGATCTGGCGGTCCTCGGCAGGGTCAGCGAGGAAACGTCGAGCGAGAGCGTGCTACGCGGGCTCACGGCCACCCTCGCAGGCGGTGTGCCCGGTTGCGCGGGCGGGTCCGCCGAACTCTGGCGCCAGGAACGCATGGTCGTCTCAGCCTCTCACAGCGAGCTCATCGTGCTCCTCGACGGCGAGGAGGAGCTCGGTGAGGGGCCTTCGACCGAGGCCCGCGCCACCGGACGCCACGTGGTCGTCCAGGACGTCCTGCGTGAGTCCCGCTGGCCGGCGTACGTCGGTATGGCGGTCCGCTGCGGCGTCCGCTCGGTGCTGCTGATGCCGATCACCATCGAGCACGCCGTCCTGGTTCTCGGCCTGTACGGCGTGCGTCCCGGCGTCTTCGCCGCCAGGAACGTCCCACCGCTGGCCGACATGCTCGCCGAGCAGGCAGGGGTGGCGCTCGCCAATCTGTGGGACTACGACGAGGTCCGTACCGACGCCGCCCAGATGCAGGAGGCCCTGGCGGGCCGGGCGATCATCGACCAGGCCAAGGGCATCATCATGAAGTCCAGCGGCTGCTCGGCCGAGGCCGCCTTCGACGAGCTGCGCCGTATCTCCCAGCACCACCAGGTGAAGGTCGCGGACCTGGCCAGGCTGCTGGTCGACGAGCACCAGCGCAACCAGGGCGAGAAAACCGGCTGAGCGGGCGTCCACCGGCCCCGTGTCGAGGGCGGTGAGCCGTAGTGGTGATCGGGCCTGGTGCCCACGGGACAGAGAAAAGGGAAGCCGATGATCCATCGACGGAGTGGGGGAGCGGGTGGCTGACCTGCTGCGTGTCTCTGTCGCCGAACTGGCGGACGGCGCCGCCGACGGCCCGTTGCTCGACATGTCCAAAGGGGTGTGCGAGCCGATCGTGGGGGTGGAACTGGACGGCGGCGCCGACGCGGCGACGCTGGACCGGGCGCTGACGCGGGCACGCGCCTGCGACCGGCTGCTGATCGGGATCGCCGGGAAGCCGTTGCCCGCGCAGGCGGTGAGGTTGACGCAGGCGCTGGATCTGACCCTTGTCGGGACGGCCGGGCCGACCGGACGCGAGTGCGTCGCCGTTCCCGACCCCGAGGAGCGGCTCACGGCCGTGCACAGCGCGGCGCTGCGCAATCCGCAGACCTCTGTCGTCTTCGGCGCCGTCCTTAGGATGACGGAGGCACTGGAGGTCAGCACCGCGCTGGACGTCGAATCCCTGGCCTACTCGACCCTGCTCGGCGGCCCCGAGTTCCGCCGCTGGCTTGATGGCCGCCGCCGCCGGCCGGTGCCCGTGGCGGTGGCACCACCGGTGCTGATCGACCGGGCCGACGACCGCCTGCTGATCACGTTGAACAGGCCGGAGCGGCGGAACGCCTACGGACGGGAGGTCCGTGACGCCCTGGTCGAAGCCATGCGCCTCGCGGTGCTCGACGACACCGTTACCCGGGTGGTGATCGACGGTGCCGGGCCGTCCTTCTGCTCCGGGGGCGATCTCGACGAGTTCGGCACCACTCCTGATCTCACCACCGCGCATCTGGTGCGCACCCGCGGCGGCGCGGGAAGGCTCTTTCACGAGCTCGCGGACCGGGTCGAGGTGCGTGTGCACGGTAGCTGCGTCGGAGCCGGGATCGAGTTGCCCGCCTTCGCCGGAACCGTGATCGCCGACCCCGGGGCCACCTTCCGCCTGCCGGAAATCGGCATGGGGCTGATCCCCGGCGCGGGCGGCACGGTCAGCATCCCCCGGCGTGTCGGCCGCTGGCGCACCCTCTACCTCGCCATGACCGGTGAGCCCATCGACGCGGCGACCGCCCTGTCGTGGGGGCTGGTCGACGAGGTGATGCCGTCGGGGTGATCAGACGGGTCGCCCGGCCAGCCGGATGCCCCGCGAGGCGGAGGAGAGGCTCATGACGGAGCCATGGGCGCCGCCGCCGGGCGGCCGCGGTAGGCGTAGGGACCCACAGAAAACGCCTCAGCCGAAGGCGGTGATCGCGTCGTCGATCGTGTCGTAGAGGGGCAGCCGCTGGGCCAGACCGGTGATCCACATCACTTTGGTCTTGGCGTACTCCACTCCGATGAGCGCGAACTTGGCGCCGGCGGTGGTGCTGACCTGCCAGTGATGGACGATCAGCCCCAACGCCCGCGAGTCCATGAAGGTCACGCCGCCCAGATCCAGTGCCATGTCCAGGCCGTGCTCGCTCGTCTGTGCCGCCAGGTAGTCGGCGAACTGGTCCCGTGTCGTCGCGTCCAGCAGGCCCGTCACCCGGATCACGTTGATCCCACTGACGAGCGCCGACGTGAGAGTCAGGGCTGCAGATCTCTCGCCGTTCTCCGACACCGTCACTCAGAGCCTCCTCGCACCATTCGATTAGCAACCTTACTGTTACCTGCGGGCGAGTAATACTCCAGGATTCAGGGGAATGGTGGAACCAGAGGTCCAGCAGAGGGCCTCGCCTCGAAAATCAGTCGAGGCGATGCCGTCTGCCCGGATGTTGCTCCGTGGTCGGCTCGCCCGACAGTAATACCAGGGAGCAGCAATGTCTGTTCAGGCACTCGACATCACCGACATGACCGCTGAGGATCTCCTCGACGAGATGTCCCTGCCCGAGGTCTCCGACCACCGAGCCGAGCGCCTGCGCGAGCGCATCGTCGAGATGCACCGCCACCTCGCCATGGAGATCGCCCGCCGCTACCGTTACCGCGGCGAGCCGATGGAGGATCTTCTGCAGGCCGCGTACGTGGGGCTGATGAAGGCCATCAACGGCTTCGACCCGACCCTCGGGCACCCCTTCCGCGGCTACGCCGTGGTCACCATGACCGGTGAGGTCAAGCGCCACTTCCGCGACCGCACCTGGGCCATTCGCGTCCCCCGCGTCTACCAGGAGCGCAGGGCCGAGCTGAACCGCCTGGTAGCCGACCTCAGCCAGGAGTTCGGCCGTGCCCCCACGGTCGCCGAGCTGGCTGTGAAGATGCACATCTCCGAAGAGGACGTGCTGCTCACCCTCGACGCCTCCGCCGCCTACAGCGCGCTCTCGCTGGACGCCCCCCTCGGCGCCGACGACGACGCGGCGGCGCTTGGCGACGTCATCCCCGAGGAGGACGACGCGCTGGGCACCCTCGTGGACCGCGAGGCGATCAAGCCGTTGATCGACAAGCTGCCGACGCGTGAGAAGAACATCCTGCTGCTGCGCTTCTTCGGAAACATGACCCAGGCCGAGATCGCCGCGGAATTCGGGATCTCCCAGATGCACGTCTCCCGTATTCTGCGAAAGGTGCTCGACCAGCTCCGTGCGGAACTTGTCGCCGAATGCTGAATACACAGTCTGTTACCGGGCACCTCAGTTGGCGACAACGGACGTGGCGTAAGGTGCCTTTGAACGAATCCCGGATGCTGAGGACGACAGCGGACCGGGACAGGGGAGGCGGATCTCGGGTGAACGAGGACGGTGTTCGTCCGGCTCGCTTCACGGCGAGTGGCGCCCGTTCCAGGATTTCTCCCGCGGGGACCGCGGTGGCCGAACTCGCCTTCTGCCTTCCAGATCTTCCCGACGTGCGCGACTTCGCCGCCGCCCAGGCCGTGCGGAGCGGCATGTCACAGGACGGACTCGCCGATTTTCTGGTGGCGCTGAACGAGGTGGCCACCAACGCGGTCACCCACGGCCACACCAGTGCCAAGGCCATGCTGCGGATGTGGACCGTCGGCCGGACCCTCGTCGTGGAGATCCACGACGAGGGTCAGTGGGACCCCGGGCCCTCCCCGGGGGAGACGCCCCCGGGGCCGCACGCGACCAGCGGCATGGGCCTGTGGGTGGCCCGGATGGTCAGCTCCGACATCAAGTTCGAGACCGGGGCCGCGGGAGCTACGTGATCATCCGCGTGGACAGCCTCGTGCTGGAGGTCGGTTACACCGTGGTGGACGGCAGCAAGGACGGCCCGGCGATCCAGGCGGGCG
>NZ_JBEXUE010000429.1:0-8497 GCF_040614275.1 Streptosporangium sp. NPDC006013 | reverse complement strand
CGGCCAGGTCGTTGCTGAAACCGTTACGGACGACGACGCGCAGCACCGCCAGGTCCGTGCGGTTCTTCGGAAAGGTGCTCGCCACGGCAAGATCCGCAGGACAGGGCCTAGCCCCCCAGGGAGGTGCAGGGGCGGCCGCGCATCTCCTTGACGTAGTCGTCGGGGGCGCCGGCGAGCTCGGCCGCCTCGGCCAGGATGCCGAGGTAGCGGGCCGAGGGCAGCCCGCCCTCGTAGCCGTCGAGCACATAGAACCAGGCCACGACCTCGCCCTCCATGGTCTGCACCCGGAGTTTGACCTTGTGATAGAGGCCGCGCGCCGCGCCCTCCCACTGGTCGAGGGAGCTCTCGTCCCACTCGGGCACGTCATAGAGGACCACGAAGACCTGCTCTGCGGCGTCCTCGACGATGGAGGCGAGGGCGCCCTCCCAGCCGAGATCGTTCCCGCCGAAGGTCAGACGCCAGCCCTGGAGCCAGCCCGTCCCCCTGATCGGGGAGTGCGGGGCCCGCTGGGCCATCTGCTTCGGGTCCATGTTGCTGCCGTAGGCGGCGTAGACAGGCACGTTGGCCAACACTAATCGAAGATCCGCGAGACGCTCACCCAGCCTCGAAGCCACGCCGATGTCTCGTGGAATTACGACGGTTTTGGGGGACTTTCGTGCTTTGAGAGGGATGCCGAGCGATGGCCGGTCGCGCCATGCGGGAGAATGGGGTACGTGACGAGGATAGTGATCATTGGTGGCGGACCTGGTGGATACGAGGCCGCGCTGGTCGCCGCCCAGTTAGGGGCCCAGGTCACCGTCGTCGAACAGGACGGCCCCGGCGGAGCCTGCGTGCTCACCGACTGCGTGCCCTCCAAGACGCTGATCGCCACCTCCGTACGCAAGCAGGCGCTTCTCGACGCCAGCATGCTCGGCGTGCACTTCACCGGCGGCCCCGACGGCGACGTCGGCGGCGTCATCGCCGACATGCCGCTGGTCAACAGGCGCGTCAAGGAGCTCGCCAAGGCGCAGTCCGCCGACATCGCCGCGCGACTGGCCGCCGAGGGTGTCGAGGTGATCAAGGCGCCGGGACGGCTGGTCGACCCGCAGGTGGTCAGGGCCGGAGACCGGACGATCCGCGCCGACGTCGTCATCGTGGCGACCGGCGCCACCCCGCGCATCCTGACCGGCGCCGAGCCCGACGGCGAGCGCATCCTCACCTGGCGGCAGCTGTACGACCTGGAGGAGCTGCCCGAGCACCTCATCGTGGTCGGCTCCGGCGTCACCGGCGCCGAGTTCGCGGGCGCCTACCGCTCGCTGGGCTCGGAGGTCACGCTCGTCTCCTCCCGCGACCGGATGATGCCCAACGAGGACGCCGACGCCGCCGAGGTCCTCGAAGAGGTCTACCGCCGCCGCGGCATGAACGTCATGGGCCGCTCCCGCGCGGAGTCCGTCAAGCGCACCGCGGACGGCGTGGTCGTCACGCTGGAGGACGGCAGGACCGCCGAGGGCAGCCACTGCCTCATGACCGTCGGCATGGTCCCCAACACCGCCGGGATCGGTCTTGAGGAGGCCGGGGTGACCCTCGACCGGGGCGGTTTCATCCAGGTCGACAAGGTCTCCCGCACCTCCGCCCCCGGTGTCTACGCGGCCGGAGACTGCACCGGGGTCCTGATGCTCGCCTCGGTCGCCGCCATGCAGGGCCGGATCGCCGTCTGGCACGCCCTCGGCGAGGCCGTGCAGCCGCTCCGCCTGGCCACCGTGGCCTCCGCCATCTTCACCGACCCCGAGATCGCCGCGGTGGGCGTCGCCGAGCGGGCGATCGAGGCCGGCGAGATCGAGGCCAACATCGTCAAGCTGCCGCTGGCCACCAACGCCCGCGCCAAGATGCAGGGTTTCAACGACGGCTTCGTGAAGCTGTTCTGCCGCCCGCACACCGGCATCGTCCTCGGCGGCGTGGTGGTCGCCCCCCGCGCCTCGGAGCTGATCCTGGCGGTCTCGGTGGCCGTGCAGCAGCGCCTGACCGTCGACCAGGTCGCCCACACCTTCGCGGTCTACCCCTCCCTGTCCGGCTCCGTCACCGAGGCCGCCCGCCGCCTCATGCAGCCCATGACCCCCAGCGGCATCTGACCGGCCGCCACCCGGCTCATCTGGCCTTCCCCGTCCTCGGAGCCGGCCGTCACGGGCGGGACGGCGTACGGGTACCCCCGCTCTCGTGCCGTGACCGGAACCCCTTGCCGGGATCATGGGCCGTGTCATGGTCGGCGATTCTCACGTGGGAGGCGCGGATGGCATGCTGGGAAACCTGCGATCACGAGGAGATCAGCGATGACCCACCCTCTCGGCACGTCGCCCGCGCCTCCGCGCACCCCGCTCAGCGCGGAGGAGAGGGCCCGGAGCGAGGCGAACTTCGCCTCCCTCGTCGCCCAGCAACTCGTCGCCAACGGACGGTTCAGGGTGAGCGCCGACACGCCGGAGATGGTGGAGCTGTTCCAGGCGGTCGCCCGCCGGGTGGGCGAGACGCTCGGGCGGCCTGTGGTCAGCTACGCCAACGGCAGGTACATGGTGATCACCTTCGGCCAGGAGGAGGCCCTGACCTCACCGGCCGAGGCGCCCGCTCAGCACAGGGGTGACCGCCGGGCGTCGTCCATGTAGCGACTCCCGAGCCGGTGCTCGGTTCCGGCCGCGTTTCCCAACGCCCCCGGCCCCCCTCGTTCGAGGCGGAGGGGGAAGGTGGCCTCACCTCGCGGACGAGGGGGAGAGGCCCCGCGTGCCGGCCGTGCGCGACCGGTTCGGCATCGCGGCGATGTCGCTCCACCGGCACGTTCCCGGCCGCGATGCCGCGCCGGCTGAGTTCAGAGCCGGGCGAACCAGTCGAGCGGGAACGGCGGCCGGGCCAGGGGCGCCACCGCGATCCGCATGAGGGCGAGCGGGTTGTCGTCACCCGCGATGCGGTTGGTGTCGAGTGTTCCGCAGCCCGTGCAGTGGTGGACGAGGGCCCACTCGCCGTGGTGGCGGACGTGGACGGCTATCGGGGCCATCGACGATCCGCAGTCCGCCGCCCTGTCGCCTGGAGTGTTGTCCAGGTGCCTGCTCCACAGGCAGGTCGGGCAGTGGTTGCGGTGCGCCGTGCCCGGTGCGTCGGCGGGGACGTCGAGGCCGCAGTGGACGCAGCGGAAGGAACGGATGCGAGCGCGGTCGCGGGATGGGTTGCGGGACAAGGAGACTTCCTCAGGGATGATGATGGGCACAGGTCACCGGTGCCTTCGTCACGCCATGTCGTGGGCGTGCGACGGCGGCTTCGGTGCCCGCAGGCATCAAAATCCCCCCTTTCGAAAACTCGTCGCGACGATGCGAGTGAAGCGGAGGACGGGAGAGATATCAACAGGTTTTCCTCTTGCTGCGAATCGCCCCGAAGCCGCGTTCTGCCTCGAAGCCGCGTTCGCCGGGAGTGACCCCGCGCCTCCCTGCCATTCTGGCCGCTTCAGTGACATCCCAGATCAAGAACCCAGCACCGGCCCTTCGGAGGCGATGAGGGGCGCGACCACCTGCGAGGTGACCGCCACGCGCACCAGGCGATGATCTGCTGCCCGAACCCGCACGCTCCCGGCTGTCGCCGTCCTGCCGGACGGCGTCAGCGGACGCGGGAGCGGAGGCGGTTCAGGGCCGCTCTGCCGTCCTGGACGGCGCGGGCCACGAAGTGCAGTTCCTCCTCGCGGCGGGCGATCGACAGGGCCTGCTTGGCGGCCTCGTAGGCGTCGAGGGCGTGCCGCCAGTCGTGGTCGGCGGTCATGCCGCCACGCCCGCTGATCTGGAACTCGTAGTCGAGCTGGTCGATCTCCTCGCCCAGCCGGGTGATGTCGTCCTCGGCGCCGCGCCGCACCACGGCGAACCGCGCGGCGCGCCGGGTCCGTTGCTGGGCGCTGACGCCCCAGGCCACCACGGTCAGTGCCAGGCCCACCGCGCTGAGCACGACCATGACGAGCCCCACGGACGGACCGGCGCTTCGCGCGGGTTCCGCCTGCGGGGTGTCCGCCTTCTCCGCGTCCTCGGTCTGGAAGGTGGGCAGCGAGGTCGGCAGCAGGATGGTCAGGCCCGTGGGGGTGCCTTTGGCGCCGGTGAGGTCGACGTCGTCGGCCTGGATGAAGGACGCCCCCTGGACCAGCGCGCCGGTGAAGTCGGCGCCCTTGAGCTCGGCCTGGGTGAACTCGGCCTCGCTCACGTCGGCGTACTTGAACGTCGCGTTGCGCAGGTTCGACTGGCTCAGCTTGGCCTCACGGAGCTTGGCCCTGGTGAAGTCGGCCTTGCGGGCCTTGAGCTGGCCGGGGGTGCTCTCGTCGAGGTCGGCGTCGATCAGCTTGGCGCTGGTGAAGTTGACCTGGGTCAGCTCGGCCCTGGTCAGCTTCGCCCCGGTCAGGTTCGCGTGCGGGAACTCCGCCTGTCCGGCCTCGGCGTCGACCAGGATCGCCTTGCGCAGGTCGGCGTAGTCGGCGTGCATCTGGCCCAGGTCGGCCTCGGTGAGGTTGGCGCCCCGCAGGTCGGCGTACTTCAGCGTGGCCTGGGTGAGGTTGGCCTGCCTGAGCGAGGCGCCGCGCAGGATCGCTCCGGTGAGGTCCTTCTGGATGAGCTCCACGTTGTTCAGCTTGGCCCCGGTCAGGTCGGCGCAGCGCAGGTCGGCGGGGAGCCGGGCGCCCCTGGTGAAGTCCTTGCCACGCAGGTTGGCGCCCTGGCCGGGCTTGCACGGCCCGGCCGCGGCCTGGGCGGGGGAGACGATCGTCCCCGACAGTGCGAAGATCGCGACAACGAGAGCCAGGGGGATGGAACGACGCACGGGGGAGCCTCCTTCAAAGCGGCCCCGATCGTGTCAGCAGATCATTGCATCACGCTAAACGACCACTTGCACCTTTACTACCAGATGTTCGCGGGCAGTCCCTCTACCGGGATCTTCTTTCGCCGAGTGACGGCCGGTGCCCGCGTTCAGGCCGGGCCGAGCAGGTCCCATCGGTTGCCGGCGATGTCCAGGAAGACGGCGATCCGCCCGTAGGGCTCGGTGCGCGGTACGGTCACGAACTCGACGCCGGCCGCCGTCATCCGCGCGTGGGCGGCGTCGAAGTCGTCCACCCGCAGGAAGAACCCCACCCGCCCGGCGAACTGCTCCCCGACGGCGGCGGCCTGGCGCTCGCCGTCCGCGCGGGCGAGCAGGATGCCGGTCTCACCACCCGGCGGCCGGACCACGACCCACCGCTTCGGGCGGCCGTCGTTGGTCAACGACGGCGAGTCCTCGACCAGCTCGAAGCCCAGGGCGTTGACGAAGAACTCGATGGCCCGGTCGTAGTCCTCCACGACGATCGCCACCAGATCGATCCGCATCTTCATGATCGCAAATCTTATGGCCCTCTCACGGCCGCCGATCTCCAGAACGGAGCCACCGTGCCAGGAGTCGATGTGGACGCGGCGGATCGCGGGCGACACCCTGGCGCTACTTCGAATGTTGTGACCATTTGGATTTTGTGAGTATCCTAACTTGGGTTGTCCAGGGAAGGGGCAGTGATGGTTCGGCTGACTTGGGGTGCGGTGTGCTCGAACTTTCCGAGCAGGCCCGCGCCGGGTGGCGGGGACGAGCGCCGGCTCTTGCCATGCGGTACGGATCTGAGGCCCGGGATCTGACAATGGCGACTCGGCACCTGTACGTGATGCGGCACGGCGCGGCGGACCCGTTCGGTGAGTTGACCGATGTCGGGCAGCGGCAGTCGGAACTGGTCGGGGAGCGCCTGGCCGGCCTGCCGGTCGATGCCGTGTGGCATTCGCCCCTTCCCCGGGCAGTGCGCTCCGCCCGGATCGTAGGTGAGCACCTGCCGGGCGTTGCCGTGCGGGAAGCGGCCGAGCTGATTGACCACGTGCCGCACGTGCCGGACGAGATGCCCCCCGCGTGGGCGGGGTTCTTCGACGGGTACGACGCCGCGGAAGCCGCCGCGGGCGCAGGCCTCGCGGATGCACTGATCGACAGGTTCGCGCGCCCCGCCGAAACCGAGACCCACGAGGTCCTGGTCACCCACGCCTATCCGGTGGCCTGGCTGGTGCGGCACGCCCTCGACGCGCCACCGGCGCGGTGGCTGGGGCTGAACTGCGGAAACACGGCGCTGACGGCGATCGAGTATCGCGACGGTGTAGCGCCGACAGTGCTGTTGTACAACGACATGGGTCACCTCCCGCCTGACCTGCGTTGGACGGGGTTCGGGCCCGGCGCGCGGCCATGACCCGCGACCTCTGGCTCCGGCCGCAGATATCGATCCTCACCGACGGTACCGGTGGCGGGCGCCCCCCCTCGGCGCGCAGGCCACTGTTCTTCCCGTGCAGTGCCGTCCGCAGCTGGGTGACGCGCTGTTCGGCACGGCGGTGGGTGGCTTGGGCGTCCTGGCGGCGAGGCCGCCCGTTGCGGCCGGCCTCGCCCTACACCTGGTGATGCGCGGATACGGCTGCGGTCAGCGGATGAGTCCCGGCACCACGAACGGGCCATCGTCACGCAGCGCGAACAGCTCCCTGCTCTCGCCCGTCCGCACGTCCACCGCGTACACCACCGACGTCGGCCCGTTCGGCTCCTGAGGTACGGCGAGCACGGTCAGTTCCGTGTCGTTCAGCCAGTTCCCGAGCCATGAAGGAGCGAGCCCTTCCGGAAGGCCGGATATCGGAATACGGGTCTCCCTGCCGCCACGAATCGCGTCGAAGATGACGATCGAGCCGTCCTGCCGCACCATCGGCTTTCGATTCCGATCGACGGTCTGCCCCAGCCGGACGAGCGTCCGCCCGTCGGGTGCGAGGGCGCTGTAGTAGTACGTGAAGTCCTGGATGGTGATCGGGTCGTGGCCGAGCACCCACACCCGGCTGGTCATGTCATGCGGCTTGGCCAGCACGACGGGTCCGGACCCGTCCGACACGCTCACCGGCCACCACCCCCGGGCGAGGGTGGTCACGGTCTTGCGCTCCACGTCCACCAGCTTGTTCGGCTCTCGACGCCCGCCCCACCCCGACACGACGAACCGTAGCCCACTGGGCGACAGCCGCAGCGTGTACTCGACCGCGAAGTCCTCCTCGGGCTGTTTCAGCGGTGCCTTCCACATCCTGCCGCTCGCCAGGTCGCGTACCACGATCCCGCGCTGCTTCGAGCTGTAGTACGCGATCCTGCGGCCGTCCGCCGTGACTGCCAGCGGCCCCGTCGCCGCCTCGGCCAGCTCGTAGGTGTCGCCTTCACGCGTCACGATCCGCCAGGCGCCCTCGGCGCACGGCCCGCCGTTGCTTCGGCACCTGGGCCGGTACGCCTGCTCGGCCGGTCCAATTCCCTTCCCCGGCAGTGGGAGCACTGTGGTCTCCGGAGGCGTGAGCAGGACTTGGGGTGCGGGGGGTACCTGCTGGAGCAGCGCGACGCCGCCACCGGAGATCACGCACAGCACGGCGGCCGTGGCCACGACCAGGCGGTTCACTCGCCTTCTGCGGGCGCCCTGAACCGCCCGAGCCGCCAGATCGACGGTGGGCGCCTGCTCGGCCAGCGTCCGCAGATCCTCACGCAGCGTTTTCATCGATACACCTCCTGAGGGGCGAGCGCGCGCAGTTTCGACAGCGCGTAGTTGGTCTGGCTCTTGACGGTGCCGATTGAGACGCCCATGAGCTGCGCGGTCTCGTGCTCGGTGCGATCCTCGTAGAAGCGCAGCACAATCACGGCCCGCTGCTTCGGCGTGAGCCGGGCCAGCGCGTGGTGCAGGGCGATGCGGCGCACGGTCGCCTCGTCATGCAACTGCCCGGACTCGGCCCGCTCGGGCAGTTCGGCTCCGGGCAGCTCGACCTGCTTGCGCCGGCGCCACGAGATGGTCTGGTTCACCAGGGCTTTGCGGGCGTACGCCTCGGGGTTACCGCCATCGGCGAGCTTGGCCCAGTGCGTGGCGACACGGATAAGGACCGTCTGCAGCAGATCCTCGGCGAGATGGGCGTTCCCGGTAAGCAGGTACGCCGTCCGCATCAGCGATTGCTGACGAGCGCGTACGAACTCATGGAACCCCTCGTAACGGTCCATGTATCAGAACAACTTTGCCGAAGGGTTCCAGGTTGGAACGTCAGCGTATCGGTCGGGTAACGCGGCGGCGGGACCAGGCATCGGTCAGGAGCTTGTACAGGCGTAAGGGAGCGCCACCCAGCTCGCCGAACTCTTCTGTCGTGACGCTCGCACCACGCGCCGCTACACACCGCCCACAGAAGCAACAGGGCAGCCACACTGGACTCTTGTCACCGATCACCAGCAGAGCGAAGAAGTCAGGGCACGGTTCGACCGGGTGAACCTGCGGTGTGGGACACGTCACGAACTTCGCAAAATGGTGTTCTCATTAGGTTTTGCGACATGACTGAGCCTGTCGATCCGGCTCTGCCGTGGCGTTCGTCCACCCCGACAGGTGGCTGACGCTCTTCGAACGGCTCCACTGAGGCGGGGCCCGGGGCCCGGCCCGCCCGGCCCGGGCCCGGCCCCCGCCCCC
>NZ_JBEXUE010000428.1:0-8509 GCF_040614275.1 Streptosporangium sp. NPDC006013 | reverse complement strand
CGTACGCCGGGACGGCGGTGGTGCGCTGGGTCGCCGGGCCGCCGGGCCCGGGAGCCTGCATCGTCCGGGTGGCCGAGCCGTAGTTGTTGGACAGCGCCATGGTCTGGGCGTCCGTCGGGATGCCGGACATCGCCCGCTGGATGTCGGCCCGCATCTCCCCGGCGCTCTGGTAGCGGTGCGCCGGGTCCTTGGCCATCGCCTTGAGCACGATGGCGTCGGCCCACTGGGGGATGTCGGGGTCGATCTGCGACGGCGGGATCGGCTCCTCGCGTACATGCTGGTAGGCGATCGCGACGGGCGAGTCGCCGGTGAACGGGGGCTGTCCGGTCAGCAGCTCGTACAGCACGCAACCGGTGGAGTAGAGGTCGCTGCGGGCGTCGACCCGCTCGCCCCTGGCCTGCTCCGGCGAGAGGTACTGGGCGGTGCCGATCACCTGGGCGGTCTGTGTCATGGTCGCGGCCGAGTCGGCCATCGCGCGGGCGATGCCGAAGTCCATGACCTTGACGTCGCCGTTGCGAGTGATCATGATGTTCGCCGGCTTGATGTCCCGGTGGACAATGCCGCCACGGTGGCTGTAGTCCAGCGCCCGAAGGATCCCGTCGACCAGTTCGGCGGCACGCTCGGGCAGCAACCGCCGGTCGGCCCGGAGCAGGTCGCGCAGCGTGCGGCCGTCGACGTACTCCATCACGATGTAGGGAACGGGCGCACCCTCTGAGACGTCCTCGCCGGTGTCGTAGACCGCGACGATGGACGGGTGGTTCAGCGACGCGGCGGACTGAGCCTCCCGGCGGAACCGCGCCTGGAAGATGTGATCCCTGGCCAGGTCCGCGCGGAGGGTCTTGATGGCGACGATCCGATCCAGCCGGATGTCTCGGGCGCGATAGACCTCGGCCATGCCGCCACGCCCGACGACGCCGTCAAGCTCGTAGCGATCGCCGAGGCGTCGGGGCTGAGTCATTTCCTGCACTGTCCCTTACCGTTCATCTTGGGTGCCGGTGGGCTCTTGGGCCACCGGTGTCCATCATCGACCCGTTGCCGCATCACGTCTCCTCATTCGGCTGGTCTGTATCGCCGGGTTCGGGAGTCGTACTCGGTGTGGGGCTCGGTGTCACCGTCGGGGTGGTGGGCGTCGGGGTGGGAATCGTCGGGCTGAGGCTGGGCGATGGTGACGTACTCGGCGTTGCGGTGGGCGTGGCCGATGTGCTTACCGTAGCCGACGGCGTGACCGAGGGGCGGACCGTCTTCGTCGGCGAGACAGGTGGTCTGCTCGTCGGAGACGCGCTCCGGCTCGGCGTGGCCGTCGGCGGTTCGATAGCCGGGCTCGACGGTACGACCGGTTTCTCCGGCTCGCTACCGCCCGGCCGGCCGGTCAGCTCGTAGGCCGCCAGGGAGCCCAACCCGATCGCGGCGGCGCACGCCGCGACCACGGCGACGATCACTGTTCTCCTGCGCGGGCGACGGCGCCCATGAGGCGCTGGCCCGGTACCCGGGGGCGTCCCGCCCGCCCCGGCACCCCCGCCGGCGCCCTCCGCGGAACCTCCGCCCGCACCGGCGCGAGCTCCGGAACCCGCCCCGGAACC
The DNA here is from genome assembly GCF_040614275.1 of Streptosporangium sp. NPDC006013. Classification (NCBI taxonomy): domain Bacteria; kingdom Bacillati; phylum Actinomycetota; class Actinomycetes; order Streptosporangiales; family Streptosporangiaceae; genus Streptosporangium; species Streptosporangium sp. NPDC006013. The sequence goes on along the minus strand of NZ_JBEXUE010000428.1, from coordinate 6,929 downwards.
CGCGCCCGCGCCCGCACCTGCGGCGGGGCCGACGGGTGCGGCCATGGCCGAGGTGATCTCCTGTGGCCACTCGGTCGCGGGCTCGGCACGCCAGCCCGAGGGGTCGGTGAGCATGCCAAGACCGGTGGCGTCGGTGGCGGCCAGCGCGTCGAGCAGCACGTCCGCCCGTTCCGACAGTTCCCTGGCGCCGGCCGGACGCCGCAGCGGGTCCTTGGACAGGCACGCCATGACCAGGTCACGGACCGCGGGCGGGATGCTCTCCGGGAGCGGCGGCGGGGGCTCGCCGATGTGCATGAGAGCGATCGCCACCTGCGTCTCGGCGCGGAACGGCGCCCGGCCGGCCAGGCACTCGTAGGCGACCACCCCGAGGGAGTAGATGTCGGTGGCGGGCGTCAGCGGTTCGCCGGACGCCTGTTCGGGGCTGACGTACTGGGCGGTGCCGAGCAGGACTCCCGTCTGGGTGACCGGCGCGGCCTCCAGTACCCTGGCGATGCCGAAGTCTGTGATCTTTATCACGCCCGCCTCGGTCACCAGCAGGTTGCCGGGCTTGATGTCCCGGTGGATGACCCCCGCGCGGTGCGCGGCCTGCAGGGCCCTGGCGGTCTGATGGACCACGTCGAGAGTGACCTTGGGGCTCAGCGCGCCGTCCCTGGCCAGGATGCCGGCCAGGGACTCGCCGGGCACCAGCTCCATCACCAGGTAGGCGACGCCGTCGCTCTCGGCGTAGTCGAAGACCTGCGCGATACCCGGGTCGGACAGCCCGGCCGCGATGCGGGCTTCGGAGCGGAAGCGCTGCCGGAAGGCGGGATCCTCCGCCACGTGCGCACGGAGCAGCTTCACCGCGACCTCGCGGCCGAGCAACTCATCCCTGGCCCGCCACACCTCGCCCATGCCGCCCGACGCGATACGCCCCAGCGGGCGGTACCGGCCCCCGAGCAACGCGGTCATCTACCCAGCACCGCTTCCATCACGCTCTTGGCGATCGGGGCGGCGGTGTGACCACCTGAGGCGTCGTCACCCGCGCTTCCGGACTCGACGATCAGTGCGACGGCGACCTTGGGGTCCTCGGCGGGAGCGAAGGAGATGAACCACGCGTGGGGCGCCTGGCCCCTGGCGGTCTCGGCGGTGCCGGTCTTGCCGCCGACCGTCACGCCCGGAATCTGCGCCGCGCTCGCCGTGCCCTTGTTGACGACGTTGACCATCATCTCCTGAAGCTTTCGCGCGTTGTCCTCGCTCATCGCGGTGTCCAGCTCGTCGGGGTCGGCGGTCTCGATCTCGCCGCCCTCGGCGTCCGCGATCTTGTTCACCAGGTACGGCTTCATGACCACGCCGTTGTTGGCGATGCCGGCGGCGATCATGGCCATCTGCAGCGGGGTCATCTGGTTGCTGCGCTGGCCGATCGACGCCTGGGCGAGGGCCGCCAGGTCCTCCTCGGGGCCGATCCCGCTACCCGCGACCGGCAGCGGGATCGACAACGGTTCGCCGCCGATGCCGAACTTGGCGGCCTGGTCGCGCAGCGCGTCGTAGCCGAGCTCCATGGCGATCTTGCCGAACGGGGTGTTGCAGGACTTCTCCAGCGCGAACGAGAGCGTCACGCGCCCGGCACCGCAGGCCGCGCCACCGTAGTTGGGCAGGTCGGCGGTGGTGTTGGGCAGGTCGAGCACCTGCGGGGCGTCGACCTGGGTCTCCGGGCCGATGGTGTCGTCGCTCTCCAGGTACGCCGCCATGGTGACCACCTTGAAGGTCGAGCCCGGCGGATAGGTGCGCTCGATGGCCCGGTTGACCAGCGGCTTGTCCTCGTCCTTGTCCAGCTTGTTGTAGGCCTTGTTGACGTCCTCCTTGCTGGGCTTGGAGAGCGGGTTGGGGTCGTAGGTGGGGATCGAGACCATGGCGAGGATCGCCCCGGTCTTCGGCTCGATCGCGACCAGCGCGCCCTTCTTGCCGCTGGCGCCCAGCGCCTTGTAGGCGGCCTCCTGCGCCCTGGGGTTGATCGTCAGGTCGACGTTGGCGCCCTTGCTCCGCTTGGCGGTGAACAGGTCGATGCTCCGCCGGATCAGCAGGTCGGCGCTGGTGCCGTTGAGCAGGCGGTTCTCCGTCCGCTCGATGTCGCGCTGGCTCTCGGGTGCGAAGAACCCGGTGATGGGCGCGTAGAGCTTGCCCTCGGGGTAACGCCGCTGGAAGCGGAACTTGGCGTCGCCGGTGTCGACGGACTCGGCGAGGACCTTGTCGCCCGCGGTGATCCGGCCGCGCTCGACCTCGTACTGGGCGTAGAAGTTGCGGGTGTTGCGCGAGTCGGCGCGCAGGTCCTCCGCGCGCACGGCCTGCAGGTAGTTCACGTTGATCATGAGCAGGCCGAACATGAGCAGGCAGGCCAGGGCCGCGCGCTTGAGGGGACCGTTCATCGCTGGAACACCTGCGTCATTCCTTCGTCCTGGATGGCCTGGGGCGGAGGCTTCCTCGCCGTATCCGACATGCGTACCAGCAGCGCGATAAGGATCCAGTTAGCCAGCAGCGCCGATCCGCCCTGGGACATGAACGGGGTGACCAGGCCGGTCAGCGGGATCAGGTTGGTCACGCCGCCGACGATGATGAAGACCTGCCACGCCAGGATGAACGACAGGCCGCCCGCCAGCAGCTTGGAGAACGGTTCGCGGGCCGCGATCGAGGTGCGCAGGCCACGCTCCACCAGCAGGGCGTAGACCATCAGCAGGGCCATCAGCCCGGTCAGGCCGAGCTCCTCGCCCGCGGCGGTGAAGATGAAGTCGGAGAAGGAGAGCGGGATCAGGGTGGGGTGGCCCTGGCCGAGACCGGTGCCCAGAACGCCGCCCTGGCCCATGCCGAACAGGCCCTGCATGAGCTGGTAGCTGCCGCCGAACGTGCGGTCGTACAGCTCCGGGTCCTCCGGGTTGAGAAAGACCTCGAAGCGGGCCGCGACGTGATCGAAGACGAGCCCCGCCAGCACCGCCCCGCCGACGAAGAGCAGGATGCCGATGAGCACCCACGAGGTGCGCTGGGTGGCGATGTAGAGCATCGCGATGAAGGTGCCGAAGATCAGCAGCGAGGAGCCGAGGTCCTTCTGCAGGATCAGCACGCCCAGGCTGAGGCCCCAGGTGATGAGCACCGGGCCGAGGTCGCGGGCCCGGGGCAGGTCGATGAAGAGCAGCCGCCGCCCGGCCAGGGCCAGCACGTCGCGCTTGGCGACCAGGTAGCCGGCGAAGAAGACGACCAGGGCGAGCTTGGTGAACTCGGCCGGCTGGAGGCTGAAGCCGGCGATGCCGATCCAGATGCGGGCGCCGTTGATCTCCTGACCGAGGAACGGCAGCAGCGGCGAGACCAGCAGGGCCAGGCCGACGGCACCCGCGGTGTAGGTCAGACGCTGCAGCGCGCGGTGGTCGCGCAGCACGATCAGCGTCACGGAGAACATGACGACCCCGACGGCGGTCCACAGCAGCTGGTTGGTGGCCGAGGCTCCCTCCATGCCGGCCGCCTCAAGCCGATAGATGATCACCAGCCCGAGGCCGTTGATCAGTGTCACCAGCGGCAGGATCAGCGGGTCGGCCCAGGGCGCGAACTTGGCCAGCACCAGGTAGGCGGCCAGCATGAGACCGCCCAGGCCGAGGCCGTAGGTGAGCATGCCCGCGGGGACCTGGTTGTCGAGCGCCAGCCCCACATTGGCGTACGCCAGCATCACGATGGCGACCGCGAATGCGAGCATCGCCAGCTGGGCCAACCGCCGTTTGGCGGGAAGCGGGACAGGCTCGGCGCTAGGGGTGCTCATGGGTTCACTGTGACCTTGTGGGTTCGGGGGCCCTGGGGACGCGGGGCGTGGAGGACGCGGAGGTGCTCGGCGATGTGGTCGGCTCAGCCTTCTCCTCGGCCTTGTCTTCGGCCTTGGCCGCGGACGACTTCAGCTCTTCGATCTTTTTCAGGCCCGCCTCGACGGTGGGGACGGGGATGCCGTCGCGGACCTGGCCCTGCTGGAACGCACCAAGGGTCGTGATCGATTCTGCGGTGCTCTGGGCGACCTCGAAAAGCTCAAAGGGGCCGAGGTTGGTCTTCACGCCTTGGAAAACCACGATTTCGTTACCTCTGGCCCCTACGAAGTATTGATCGTCCAGCCATTGCCCGCCGAAGTACCAGCCTAGGCCGCTTCCGATGACGATGACACCGCCCGCCGCGGCCACAAGGGGCCACAGCCGCCGACGTCTGGCCGGCCTGGCGGTGGCCCTGATGATCGGCTCGTCGGGATCGTCGTCGGCGATGACCGGTTGCGGCATGGTGACCGCGCTGGCACGTCCCGCCGGGGTGTCCGGTGGCTGTGACCGTGGCATGCCGGAGCCGGCGGCACCGACCACGGCCGCCTCGGTGCGCGGGACGAAGCTCTCGTCCACCTCCAGCACGTCCGCCAGGACGCAGGTGATGTTGTCCGGACCACCGCCCCGGTTGGCCAGGTCGATGAGGGTGCGGACCACCCCGTCGGGATCCTCGATCGTGGAGAGCGTGTGGTGCAGGGTCTCCGCGCTCACCACCCCGGACAGGCCGTCGGAGCAGAGCAGGTAGCGGTCGCCGACCTGGGCCTCGCGCAGGGACAGGTCGGGATCGACCTCACCGCTGCCGTCGAGCGCCCGGAGCAGGATCGACCGCTGTGGGTGGGTGGTGGCCTCCTCGGCGGTGATCCGGCCGTCGTCCACCAGCGACTGCACCAGCGTGTGGTCGTGCGTGATCTGGTAGAGCTCTCCCGCGCGCAGCAGGTAGGCCCGGGAGTCGCCGACGTGGACCAGGGCGACCCTCGTCCCGGACCAGAGCATGGCGGTGAGGGTGGTGCCCATGCCCTTGAGGCTGGGATCACGGCCCACCATCTCGTGCAGCTTGCGGTTGGCGTCGCGTACCGCTGCCTCGATGGTGCTGAGCAGGTCACCTCCCTGGGCGTCCGCGTCGAGTGAGGACATCGCGGCGATGGCGACCGAACTGGCCACCTCGCCGTGTGCGTGGCCGCCCATGCCGTCCGCGACGGCGAGCAGGCGGCCGCTGGCGTAGGCGGAGTCCTCGTTGCCTTCACGGAGGAGGCCGACGTCAGAGCGGGCGGCGTAACGGAGTGCGATGGTCATTTGCGCAATTCGATGACGGTCTTACCGATGCGGATCGGAACACCGAGCGGCACCGGAGTCGGACGGGTGACTTTTGAGCGGTCGAGATAAGTGCCGTTGGTCGAGCCGAGATCTTCCACGATCCACTGACCGTCCTGGGGGAAGAGCCGGGCGTGCCGACTGGAGGCGTAGTCGTCGCTGACTACCAGCGTCGCGTCGTTCGCCCGGCCGATGGTGATGGGCGTCTCCGAGAGGGTAATGGTGGTGCCTTGCAGGGGGCCACCGGTGACGACCATCTGCCGTGGCTCCCCCTTCTTGGATTTGGCCGCGGGCTTCACCGGCTTGGGAACCTTGCGCGCGGGGACGACGGCGGCCGTGCGTGATCCGAACAAGTCCGTCCGGATCACGCCGACCGCGGCAATCACGAAGAACCACAGCACCGCGAGGAAAGCGAGCCGGATCAGCAGCAGCGTGAGCTCGGACATGGACCGTCTATTTACCTTTAATCGCGCCGGAAAACCAGAGTCGTTCGCCCCAGCGTCACGCGAGTGCCGTTCTGGAGCTCGACCCGGCGAACCGGCTGGCCGTTGACGAAGGTGCCGTTCGTGGAGCCGAGGTCGACGAGCGCGACCTGGGGACCCTCCACCCGTAGCTCGGCGTGGTGCCGGGACACACCCGGGTCGACCAGCCGTAGATCACAGTCGGTGCCCCTGCCGAGCAGGGTCACCGGGGTTGTCAGGTCGAAGGACCGCTGGCCCTGCGGGTCGTCCTGGGTGGACACCAGCAGGCGGGGGCGGCCTCCGAACGCGTGCGGTTTGGCGGTGGGCACGTCGCTCACCGGCTGGCGGATCTCGTCCTGCTCGACCGTCGCGCCACGGATCACGCCCGAGCGGATGCGGAACAGACCGACCGCGAGGTCGTCTGCCGTCTCGAAGCGGACCCTGACCGGTCCCACGAAGGAGTATCCCTGTTCCTTGGCGTACTCCCTGGCGAGGTTGGCCAGCTCGTGGCTGATGCTGTCCGCGTAGACCTCCAGTCGCTCGCTGTCGGTCGTGGACAGCTCGACCACGAAGTCGTTGGGCACGAGAGTGCGCCCCTGGGCGACGATCGCCGCCCGCTCGTCCATCTCTCGTTGGACCGCACTGGCGACCTCTACCGGCTGAAGGTCAGATTTGAACGCCCGCGCAAAGGCCCCTTCAACCAAGCCTTCGAGCCTCCGCTCGAAACGCTGAAGGACTCCCACCGGGTACCTCCCCTCCTCCGTCTATGTGGTCGCGGCCGCTTGGGGGCTCGTTGGCTCGGTCCTCGCTCTCTCGCACCCAGCTGCTCCGCTTTCGCATCTAGGAGGATCGTATCCGGGTTCGTGGGTACCGGCTGATACGTGCTAATGTTTCGACCGCACCCAACAAGGGCGGGTGGCGGAACGGCAGACGCGCACGGTTCAGGTCCGTGTGTCCGAAAGGACGTGAGGGTTCAAATCCCTCCTCGCCCACAAGATCATGACCCCGGTTACGCGGATACCGCGACCGGGGTCTTGCCGTCTCCTGGGAAACCACGCATTCATCTGAGCCATCCATGAGGTCTCGTGGCGGACCGAGTCGATCATCGATCAAGGTAGCCGCTCGCTCCGTTATAGAGAAGTCTCGGGGCTTACGTATGAGTCTTGTGGTTTTTGGGGCGGTGCGGCACGCCTTCCCGTTCTACCCGGCCACGCTTGCTGATCGCTTTCGGATGACTTGCATGGGTTTGCCGGTTGACTTATTACGCTGACAGAGAAAACGGGCCGGAGGAGAGGATCTCCCCCGGCCCGCGGCGTCCGCCGGCCCGCCGAGTCGATGGATC
>NZ_JBEXUE010000427.1:0-8511 GCF_040614275.1 Streptosporangium sp. NPDC006013 | reverse complement strand
GCAGCAGGTCGCGGGCCTGGTCCAGGACGGCGTGGCTGTCGGCGCCGTCCGCCCTCTCCCAGGCCATCAACCGCACCCTCACCGACGCCCTGGCCGCCCACCCCGACGTGCTGGTCTTCGGCGAGGACGTGGCGCGCAAGGGCGGCGTCTACGGCGTCACCCGCGGCCTGCAGAAACGCTTCGGTCTCGGCCGGGTCTTCGACACCCACCTCGACGAGCAGGCGGTGCTCGGCCTGGCACTCGGCTCGGGGCTCTCCGGCCTGCTGCCGGTGCCCGAGATCCAGTACCTGGCCTACCTGCACAACGCCCTGGACCAGATCCGCGGCGAGGCCGCGACGCTCCAGTTCTTCTCCCGGGGCGCCTTCCGCAACCCGATGGTGCTGCGCGTCGCCTCCTACGCCTACCAGAAGGGCTTCGGCGGCCACTTCCACAACGACAACTCCGTCGCCGCGCTGCGCGACATCCCCGGCCTGGTCGTGGCCTCCCCCGCGCGTCCCGATGACGCCGCCTCGATGCTGCGCACCTGCCTGGCCGCCGCCCGCACCGACGGCAGCGTCTGCGTCTTCCTTGAGCCCATCGCGCTGTACAGCACCCGCGACATGTTCGAGGAGGGCGACAACGGCTGGCTCTCCCCGTACGCGCCTCCGGCCCGCTGGGCGGAGACGCACATCCCGATCGGGCGCGCCCGCAGCTACGGCGACGGCCGCGACCTGACGATCGTGACCTTCGGCAACGGCCTGCGGATGAGCCTGCGCGCCGCGGTCAGGCTCACCGCCGAGGGGCACAGCTGCCGGGTGCTCGACCTGCGCTGGCTCTCCCCCCTGCCGGTGGAGGATCTGATGCGGGCCGCCGAGCTGACCGGAAGGGTGCTGATCGCCGACGAGACCCGCCGTAGCGGAGGAGTCTCGGAGAGCATCGTCGCCGAGCTGATCGACGCGGGTTTCACCGGCAGGATCGCCCGGGTGACCTCCTTCGACAGCTTCATCCCGCTGGGCGAGGCGTCCAGGCACGTGCTGCTGTCGGAGGCCGAGATCGAGGCCGCCGCCCGCAAACTGCTCAGCTGATTCCTCCGGACCGAAATCCCGGAAGCGGATGTGGCCAGGCGCCTCCTGTCGGGAGGTGCCGGGCTCAGAGCCAGTCTCGGCGTTTGAACACCAGATACAGGGTGAGACAGACGCCCGCCATGAGCAGGACCGCGAAGGGGTAGCCCCACGTCCAGTGGATCTCGGGCATCACGTCGAAGTTCATTCCGTAGATGGTGCCGACGAGGGTGGGGGCGAACAGGATGGCGGCCCAGGCGGAGATCTTCTTGACCTCCTCGTTCTGGGCGTTGCTCGCCTCGGTGAGCCTGGTCATGTGCTCGTTCTGGGCCTGGGCGACCATGGTCGAGTTGACCACGAGGATGTCGTGGAGCATCTGGCGGAAGCCGCTGACCCGCTCCGCGACGGTGATCGCGTGGTCGGCCACGTCCCGCAGGTATCTCTGCAGTTCCTCGTCCACCCCGTACTTGGCGGCCCCCGCGATGAAGCCCTCGATCATGCCCAGCAGCGGCTGGGTGGCCCGCTGGAACTCGATCACCTCGCGCGACAGCTCGTAGATGCGGCGGGAGACCCCGGGCTCGTTGCCGAAGACCTGCACCTCGATCTCGTCGATGTCGTTCTGCAGACCGGCGACCACGGGGGCGTAGCCGTCCACCACCGCGTCGAGGATGGCGTAGAGCACCGCCTGCGGGCCCTGGCCGAGCAGGTCGGGGTCGTGCTGCATCCTGCGGCGGACCTGTGACAGGTCGGGGGCCTCGCTGTGCCGTACGGTGATCACGAAGTTCTGGCCGACGAAGACGTGCAGCTCGCCGAAGTCGACCTCCTCGGCCTCGTCGAGATACCTGGCGGGGCGGAGCACCACGAACAGGGTGTCGCCGTAGCGGTCGGCCTTGGGCCGCTGGTGAGCGACGATGGCGTCCTCGACCGCCAGCTCGTGCAGGTCGAACTTCTCGGCGACGTCGAGGATGACGCTGTCCTCCGGCCGGTAGAAGCCGATCCAGGCCATGCTGTCCGGGGTGTTCTTCAGGCACTCGAAGGCGTCGGGAAGAGACTCGGGGGTGGCGGCGCGATGCCCGTCGACGTAGATCGCGTTGTCGATGACGCGCGAGCGGGGTGGGACCGGCAGCCCGTCACCGGCGGATCTGGGGTCCATCGAACGCTCGGGAGACTCCCGACCGGCGCCGGGACGCCCGCGCATCAGGCTTCGCAGGCCCCGCACTCGCCGGTCGGTCACACGTGTCTCCTCATCGGGTGGTCATGAACTCTTGCAGCGACTGCATCGCGGTGTTGCGGATCTTGGCCCTGAGCATCGGGGTCCAGCCGAGGATGATCCCGGTCGGCAGGCCCATGGCCATCTTGGACCAGCGCCGCAGGTCGAAGTCGTCGTGGTGGCGAACGATAAGTCCGTCCTCGAAACGGAAGAGAGCGTCGATTTCATTGACGACCCTCCTGCCCGTCTTGCCGAAGGTGTAACTGGCGGTCCAGTGCGCGGTGCCCTCGTACTGGCGGACGGCGATGTCGCGGACCTCCACCCCGAGGTCGGTACTGCGGCCGAGCAGCATCCGCCACATCCCCATGACCTTGTCGCGTCCTTCGAGATCCTGGAAGACGGGGTCCCCGAACGTGACGTCGGGGTGGTAACAGCGCTCCATCTCGTCGGCGTCACGACGTGCGAAGGCGTCATAGAACGTCTTGATGAGCTCGGCGTTTCGGTCGTTCACGAGTCTCTCCCGATCATCAATGTCCTGCTGACCGAGTGTAGTGCGCCGAAAGGTCAAGGAGATTGTCCGCATTGTTCCAACACACCGCGCGGAGCCAGTCGTCGCCCAGGTCGAGCCTGTCCAGCGCGTGGAGCTGGTGGGCGTAGGGGTGGGGGATGTTGGGGAAGTCACTGCCGAGCAGGACCTTGCCGGCCAGCCCGAGGTCACGCAGGCGCGGCCGGAGGCGCGCGGGGAACGGCGTACCACGCTCGGCGAAGTCGGTGAAGGTCATCGTGGTGTCGAGCCGCACGTTCGGAAAGGTCTCGGCCAGCTCGAAGAACTCGTCGTACTCCGGCATGCCGAGGTGCGCCACGACCAGCGGCAGGGTGGGATGGCGCTCCAGTACCCCGCGCACCGGCACCGGCCCCGTGCAGCGGCCGGGCAGCGGGATCGAGCTGGCGTGGACGACGACGGGAACGCCCCACTCGGCCAGCAGCCCCCACACGTCGTCGATCTCCTCACACCTGGGGTCGAAGTCGCCGACCTGGAGGTGGACCTTGAAGATCCGCGCCCCACGGCCGAGCGCGTCCCGGACATAGCCAAGGACTCCAGGTTCGGGGTAGAAGGTGGCCGAGGGCAGACATTCCGCCGTACGGCGGGCGAAGTCGAGCGTCCATTCGTTGAGGCTCTCGGCCATGCCCGGCCGGTGCGCGTAGGCGAGGGCGGAGAAGGCCCGCACTCCGAGCGCCCGCAGCCGATCGACCCGCTCCTCGACGGGCAGCCGGTAGTGGATCCGCCACCCTTTCCCCATCAGCGGACCGCCGTGCTCGAAGTGGTGCCAGACCCGGCGCTCCATGCGCTCGGGCAGGAAGTGGACGTGCACGTCCGCCAGGCCGGGCAGGCCAAGCCCACGCCACCAGGCGGGGGCGTCGGCGTCCGCGAGTTCCGGAATCATGTTCTGCACGACCTCGACTTTATCGCCAGCACACCGGCAGTCGTGGGACGCTTTGCTCTCATGCCGCGAAGGAGAAGTGAGCGTTGTCCGACCTCTGGGTGACCCTGACCACGGCCCGTTCCGGGCCGCCCCTCTGGGTCGTGCTGCTGTCCGCGCTGGCCGCACTGAGCGTGGTGTCGTGGTCCACCTCGTGGCAGTTGTCGCGAGGTCTGATCACCATCGCCCACGAGGGCGGGCACGCACTGATGGCACTGCTCACCCGGCGCAAGCTGGAGGGCATCCGCCTGCACTCCGACACCTCCGGCGTGACCCTGACCAGGGGCAGGCCCCGCGGGCCCGGCATGATCCTGACCGCCGCCGCCGGATACGTCGCCCCGTCCCTGCTGGGGCTGGGCGGGGCATGGCTGACCTCCTCCGGCTACGTGGAGGTGCTGATCGCAATAGTGATCGTGCTGCTGTTCTGCATGCTGCTGCTGATCCGCAACCTGTTCGGCGTGGTGAGCCTGCTGGCGACCGGGGGCGCGATCTCCGTCTTCACCTGGTACGCCGAGCCCGACATGGACGCCGCCCTCGCCTATCTGGCCGTGTGGTTCCTGCTGCTGGGGGGTGTGCGGCCGATCGTGGAGCTGCAGCGCAAGCGGCGTTACGGCCGGGCACCCGACTCCGACGCCGATCAGCTCGCCCGGCTGACCTTCCTGCCCGGCGGGTTCTGGGTGTTCCTCTTCCTGGTGGTCGCGGGCGCCTGCCTGGTGGCCGGGACCTATTTGCTGCTGCCTCCGGCGTTCAAGCTCTCCTGGTAAGCCCGCCGCCCCCTTTTCCGGACCGGCCCGGACGATTTCGCCGTGACGCACGGCGCACGCCGGAAGAACCCTGACCAGCCACCCGCCCCCCATCAGCCAGTTTATATCACCGCATTTCCAGCCTATTCATCACCAATATCTCCCGCTTCAGCGGAAAGCTGAAAACTCCTTCTCGGTTGACATTTAACAACTCTTTTGAGTTTATTAGAGGAAATATCGTTTCCTCTGCGAGAGGCGTTTCATGCCGCACCCCGCCTACCTCGTCGGAACGGCCGGGGCGGGCATCCTGCTGATCTCTCTGGGCGTCACGCTCGCCCTCGTCCTGCGGATCAGGCGCCTCCACGCCGAGCGGGAGCGCGCCCTGGCCAGGGCCTACGAGGGGTTCGCCCGCGACATGCACGACATCGTGGGGCACTGGCTCTGGCTGGCGTCCATCAAGGGAGAGCTGGCCCACCGGCGGGCCGCCGGCGACGCGCGCCTGCGCGAGGATCTGGAAGAGGTGCTCCAGGCGGTACGGCAGGCCGCGCACGCCGTACGGAACGTGTCCGCGGCCCGCCACCGGCTTTCGTTCCCCGGCGAGGCCGCCCGCGCCAGAGCGCTGATGGAGGGGTTCGGAGCCTACTGCTCGGTCCGGGTGGACACCGACGAGCTGCCCGAGCCCGTGAGCGCGGCGCTGGGCGCTGTGGTGCGCGAGGGCGTGACGAACATGCTGCGGCACAGCCAGGTGAAGCGGTGCGCGATCGAACTGGTCGAGCACGGCGGCCTGCTACGCCTGACCGTCGTCAACGACGGGGCACCCCGGCGGGAGGCGCCCTCCATCGGCGGCGACATCGGCAGCGGGGTGGGCAACCTCCGCCACCGCCTGGGCGAGCTGGGCGGCACGGTACAGGTGACGGGCGGTGCGGACGGGTGGTTCACCCTGATAGCCGAGGTTCCCGGCAATTATTCCGAATAACCTTCATGTCTCTCACAAAAGCACAGGTAGTACCCACCTTCACGGTCGACACTGTGCGTTTCGCATATACGAGTGGTTTAGTTTGTAACTAGTGGTTTCTCGGGTTATCCGTAATTCTCTCTTCTGGAAGACAGCAGGGGAGAATGCCGTGGATGACCAGTATGAGCTTTATTGCCTGGCGGACCCGCTTTTTTACGACACGCTTGACGGCCGGCGGAGCGACCACCCCGATTTCGCGCTCGCGGCCCGGGAGGTCCCGGACGGCTGGCAGCACCAGGCGACCGACACCTGGATGCACTACGCGCCGCTCGCGGGCCGCATCCCCGCCCAGGGCTGGAAGATCCACGTCTCGGCCCGCGCCGAGGACGCCGAGCGCGCCCTGGAGACGGTCTGGGACTACTGCGTCCCCCGCGGCATCGCGTTCAAGTTCCTGCGCAGCCTGCCGGTCATGACCATGCTGAACTCCAAGGCTGCCCCCCGCGGCGCCAGCGGCAAGCTCGTGACGATCTACCCGGTGGACGAGGCACAGCTGGAGCTCACCCTGAAGGAGCTCGACGAGCTGCTCGCCGGCGTCGAGGGGCCGTACATCCTCAGCGACCTCCGCTACGGCGAGGGCCCGCTCTTCGTGCGGTACGGCGGGTTCGCCGCGCGGCGCTGCCTGGCCGGCAACGGCGAGCTGGTGCCGGCCGTGGCGGACGGCGAGGGGCGGCTGGTCCCCGACGTGCGCGGACCCTCCTTCGGAGTGCCGTCCTGGGTGACGCTGCCCGTCTTCCTCGAACCCCACCTGGCCGCCCGCAACGCGGTCACCACCGAGAGCCTGCCCTACCGGGTCGAGAGCGTCATGCAGTTCTCCAACGGCGGCGGCGTCTACCTCGGCGAGGACCTGCGCACCGGGGAGCGGGTCGTGCTGAAGGAGGCCCGCCCGCACGCCGGTCTCGACGCCGCCGGCCGGGACGCCGTGGCACGGCTGGCACACGAGCGCGACATGCTGGAGCACCTGTCCGGGCTGGACGCGGTGCCCGCGCTGATCGACTACTTCACCCTGGGAGGCCACCACTTCCTGGTCGAGGAGTTCGTCGACGGCAACCCGCTCCAGCGGCAGCTCGTACAGAGATACCCGCTGACCAGGGCCACCTGCGACGAGGCGGCCCTCGCCGAGTACACCGCCTGGGTGCTCGACACGCTTCCCAAGGTGCGGCGGGCGATCGAGTCCCTGCATGGACGCGGGGTGGTCTTCGGCGACCTGCACCCGAACAACATCCTGGTGACCGCGGACGGCCGCCTGGTGCTGATCGACTACGAGGTGGCGACCTTCAGCACCGATCGCGGCCGCGCGGCGCTCGCCCATCCGGCATTCGGCGCGCCGGCCGACCGGCAGGGCACGGACGTCGACCGCTACGCCCTCGCCTGCCTCTGCCTCGGCCTGTTCGCCCCCCAGCTCACGATCATGCTGCCGCTCGACCGCGCCAAGGTGGTCGACCTGGCCAGGCTCATCACCGAGACCTTTCCGGTGCCGCCCGAGGTGATCGACGAGGCGGTCCTGACCGTCGCGGGCCCCGCTCCGGCGGCGGTCACACCGTTCCCGAGGCCGGGCCACGACGGCTGGCCCGAGCTCAGGGAGGCGATGACCCGGGCCATCCTGGCGAGTGCCACTCCCGACCGCGACGACCGGCTCTTCCCAGGCGACGTCGCCCAGTTCCAGCCCGGCGGGGGCGTCAACCTCGCGTACGGCGCCGCGGGCGTGCTCTACGCGCTGGCGGTGACCGGGGCCGAGCGCCTCCCGGCCCACGAGGACTGGCTGCGCCGCAGGGCGCTGGCCCCCGCTCCGGGGACCGGTGTCGGTTTCTACGACGGGCTGCACGGCGTGGCCTACGTCCTCGACCTGCTCGGGCACCGCCAGGACGCGATCGACACCGTCGACCTGTGCCTGCGCGAGAAGTGGGAGGCGCTGGAGCTGGGGCTGTTCGGCGGCCTGGCGGGCATGGGCCTGAACCTTCTCCATCTGGGCGTCACCACCGGCGAACGGACCTTCGCCGACCTTGCCCTGCGGATCGTCGACATCTGCTCCGACAGGCTGGGCGGGCCCGACGACGTGCCGAAGATCAGCGGCGGCAGCCATCCCCGCGCCGGGCTGATGTACGGCTCCTCCGGGCCCGCCCTTCTCTTCCTGCACGCCTACGAGCGCACCGGCGACACGTCGCTGCTCGACCGGGCGGCCGTGGCGCTCCGGCAGGACCTGCGGCGCTGCGTCACCGGCGAGGACGGAACCCTCCAGGTCAACCAGGGCTGGCGCACGCTGCCCTACCTGGACGAGGGGTCCGTGGGCATCGGCATGGTGCTCGCCCGCTACCTGGCCCACCGCCACGACGCGGACCTCCGCACCGCGCTCGACGGCTGCCGGCTCGTCACCCGGGGACGGTACTTCGTGCAGTCCGGCCTGTTCACCGGCAGGAGCGGCGTGCTCGCCGCCCTCGGCTGGGGCCTGGGACCCGAGACCCCCCGCACCGACCACCCAGACCTGGCCGCGCAGCTGCGCGGGCTCGGCTGGCACGCGCTGCCCCACGGCGGCGGGCTGGCCTTCCCCGGCGACCAGTTGCTCAGGCTCTCCATGGACTTCGCGACCGGCACGGCCGGAGTCCTGTTCGCGATGAGCGCCGTGCTGCACGACCGGCCGGCGTTCCTCCCCTTCATCGAGCCGCCCGGCGGCACGAACGCCCCTGCCTGGGCGTCCGCGCACGGATCCGCCGGGCGGTTTGGCTCCTGCGACTCACCGAAGGAGGTGTAACGACATGGTTCTTCTCGACCTGCAGTCCCTGGAAACCCCCGGCGGCGGCTCCGGCGGCGGCGGTGGCAGCACCCTCACCGTCCTGGGCTGCCAGTCCGGCCGGCCCAGCAACCTGAGCCTGCTGCTCTGCCACTAGTCCTCCCCATATCGGTTCCCATCTACAAGTGAGGAAATCCCATGATCCTTCTCGACCTGCAGTCCCTGGAGACCCCCGGCGGCGGCCACGGCGGCGGCGGTGGCAGCACCCTCACCGTCCTGGGCTGCCAGTCCGGCCGG
>NZ_JBEXUE010000426.1:0-8549 GCF_040614275.1 Streptosporangium sp. NPDC006013 | reverse complement strand
CTGGATCGCGGCCGCGTAGATCTCGTCGGGGTCCAGCCGCCGCAGCTCCTCGGCGAGCAGGTCCGACGTCGGGCGCCGGGCCAACGCGACCCGGCGGTCCGGCTGGCCGGGACGCGAGAGCATGGCCAGGCGGCCGTCGCCCCGGGTGATGGTGATGTCGCCGTCGCCCGAGACCAGCTTGACGGCGGTCAGGCCGGGGCCGGGAGAGTCGGAGACCTTCACCGGCGCGCCGAGGCGCTCACCGAGCCAGGCCGCCAGCAGCAGGGCGCTGGCATGGCCGGGCACGGCCTCCACGGTGCCCCGCTTGACCTTGGCCACCGGCTGGTCGAACGCGGCGGCCAGCAGGCTCCGCCACGTCGTCAGCCGGGTCCAGGCCAGGTCGGTGTCGCCGGGCACGTACCCGCGGGCCCGGCCGGCGATCGCCTTGACCGAGTCAGGTGCGGACCGCGCGTCGACGATGCGGCGCTGGGCCAGCATGCCGATCGGATCCGCCGCCGGGACCTCGGGGCAGTTGCTGGGCCACCAGGCGACCACCGGGGTGTCGGTGAGCAGCAGCGGGCTGACCACCGAGTCGGCGTGCCTGGTCAGCTCCCCGTACAGACGGAGCAGTATCACCTCGCCCGGGGTCGACTCGCCGAACCGGATCTCGGCGTCGAGCCGGTTGGGCTCGTTCGGGTCGCGAGGAATGACGACCAGTATCCGGGAGGGATGCTCCCTGGCCGCCTCGGTCGCCGCCCGGACCGCGTCGTACTGGTCGCTCTCGCCACAGACCACCACCAGGGTCAGCACCATGCCGACGGCAGGGGTGCCCATCTGGTGGCGCAGGTGGGTGAGCTGGGAGGAGATCTTCGAGGCGGTCGTGCCGCTGAGCATGAAGCTGGTCATCTAAAGCCGCCTCCAGACGCGCCCGTCACGGGCCATCATCTCGTCGGCCGAGGCCGGCCCCCAGGTGCCCGCGGGATACTCCTCCGGCGGGCCCTGGGTGCTCCAGAAGTCCTCGATCGGGTCGAGGATCTTCCAGGACAGCTCGACCTCGCGCTGGTGCGGGAAGAGCGGCGGGTCGCCGATCAGCACGTCGAGCAGCAGCCGCTCGTAGGCCTCGGGGGAGGACTCCATGAACGACTCGCCGTAGGCGAAGTCCATCGAGACGTCCCTGACCTCCATGGCGGTGCCCGGAACCTTGGAACCGAACCGCACAGTGATGCCCTCGTCCGGCTGCACCCGGATGACCAGGGCGTTCTGCCCGAGTATCTCGGTGTCGTCCTTGCTGAACGGAAGGTGCGGCGCGCGCTGGAACACCACGGCCACCTCGGTGACCCGGCGGCTGAGCCTTTTGCCGGTGCGCAGGTAGAACGGCACCCCCGCCCAACGCCGGTTGGCGATCTCCAGCTTGATGGCGGCGTAGGTCTCGGTGATCGAGTCGGGCGGGATGCCCTCCTCCTGCGTGTAGCCGATGACCGGCTCGCCGCCCTGCCAGCCGGCCCCGTAACGGCCGCGCGCGGTGGTCAGCGACAGGTCCGACGGCAGCCGCACCGCCTTGAGGACCTTCTCCTTCTCCCTGCGCAGCGAGTCGGCTCCGAACGACGTCGGATCCTCCATACCGACCAGGGCCAGCAGCTGCAGCAGGTGGTTCTGGATCACGTCGCGCGCCGCGCCGATGCCGTCGTAGTAGCCGGCCCGGCCGCCGATGCCGATGTCCTCGGCCATCGTGATCTGCACGTGGTCGACATAACCCCGGTTCCAGATCGGCTCGAACAGGTTGTTGGCGAACCGCAGCGCCAGGATGTTCTGGACGGTCTCCTTGCCCAGGTAGTGGTCTATGCGGAACACCGAGCTCTCCGGGAAGACCGCGCTGGTGATCGCGTTGAGCTCCTGGGCGCTCCGCAGGTCGTGCCCGAACGGCTTCTCGATCACCACCCGGCGCCAGGAGCCCTTGGGACCGTCCGCCAGGTCGGTCCGCTTCAGCTGCTGGACCACGACGGGGAAGAACTTCGGCGGCACCGACAGGTAGAAGCCGTAGTTGCCGCCGGTGCCCCGGGTCTCGTCGATCTCCTTGAGCATCATCGCCAGCGCGTCGAAGGCGCCGTCGTCGGTGAACTCACCGCGGCAGAAGAAGATGCCCTCCGACAGCTGCTTCCAGACCTCCTCGCGGAACGGCGTGCGCGCGTGTTCCTTGACGGCGTCGTGGGTCAGCTGCGCGAAGTCCTGGTCCTCCCAGTCCCGGCGGGCGAAGCCGACCAGGGAGAAGCCCGGGGGCAGCAGCCCCCGGTTCGCCAGGTCGTAGATCGCCGGTAGCAGCTTCTTGCGTGCCAGGTCGCCGGTCACGCCGAACAGCACCAGCACGCACGGCCCCGCCACGCGCGGCAGGCGCTTGTCGCGCGGGTCGCGCAGCGGGTTGGACTCGATCAGGGCCTCGGTGATGCCGGCGGTCGAGGCGGCGGTGGCCGTGGTGACCGCCCCCTCGTGCGCGGTGCCCGTGGTGGTGAGCTCCTCGGCCCGAGGCCGGTCGGCCTGGGGCTGGGAGTTCTCCTTGCTCATTCGAACCTCCGGCGACCCATCAGACCTCCCGTGAGGCGGCGAGCAGGTGCGCGACACCGGCGGCACGGTCGGTCAGGTGCAGTCGCACGGCGGGGCGCCCCCGGCTGGCCAGGGCGCCCAGGTCGCCCAGCGCCTGGGCGAGCTGGAGGCGGCCCAGGGTGTAGGGCTTGCCGGGAACCTCCAGGTCGTTCTCGACGGCCCCGGTGATCTGCAGGAACACCCCGTTCTGCGGGCCGCCCTTGTGGTACTGGCCGGTGGAGTGCAGGAAGCGGGGTCCCCACCCGAAGGTGACCGGCCGCTCGGTGCGGATCGCGAGCATCCCGCGGAGCGTGGCCGGGTCGGCCGCGCTCCACACGTCCGTCATCTCCTCGAACGAGGCGCCCTCGGGGTACGGGGCGTCGAAGGCCGCCTCCCTGTCGAGGTAGGCCATCACCGCGAGGTAGCCGTCGGAGGGGATCGCCTCCAGCAGCCCGGTGAGCACGTCGGACAGGTTCTTGGGGGCCTCCACGCCCGGCGGCAGCTCGCCGTAGACCTCCACCGGGCCGTCGACGAGGATCGGGGTGCCGACCGGCAGCTCGCTCTGGTCGAGCAGCTTGGCGGTGTTCTCCTTGGACTCGGCCACGTTCGGCTGGTTGAACGGGTCGATGCCCAGGACGCGCCCGGCGATGGCCGTGGCGTACTCCCAGATGAGGAACTGCGCGCCCAGCGGGCCGGCGACGGTCACCACGCCGTCGGTGTCGATCCCGGCGAGCAGCTCGTCGTCGGCGTCGCCGGGGTCGGCGCCCACGACGGGCAGGATGCCCTTGCCGGACTTGCCGGTGGACTCGGCGACCAGCTGCTCGATCCAGTCGGGCAGGCCGTTGATCTCCGAAAGGCCGTCCTCGATCACGAGCTTGTCGCGCCCGGCGACCGCGGCGGCACCCAGGGCGGCGCCCAGGTCGAGGCCGGGGTTGCCCGCTGAGCGCGACAGCAGCGGCAGCACCTCGGCGGCGTCGTCGAGCAGCCGCTCGACGTCGGCGCCCGCCAGCGCGCTGGGCACCAGCCCGAACGCCGTCAGGGCGCTGTAGCGGCCGCCCACGTTCGGGTCGGCCAGGACCACCCGGTAGCCCGCCTCGCGGGCGCTGAGCTCCAGCGGCGAGCCCGGGTCGGTGATGACGACGATCCTTCTCGCCGGGTCGATCCCGGCGTCGCGGAAGGCCTTCTCGTAGATCCGCCGGTGGCTGTCGGTCTCGACGGTGCCGCCGCTCTTGCTGGCGACGACCAGGAGCGTGCTCTCCAGCCGGTCCTCCAGCGCGCGGCGCACCTGGCCGGGGTCGGTGGTGTCGAGGACGGTCAGCGGGACGTCGGCGGAGCCGGTGATGACCTCGGGAGCGAGGGAGGAGCCGCCCATGCCCGCCAGGACCACGTGGTCCAGGCCCTCGGCGCGGGCCCACTCCACCAGCTCGCCGATCTCGCCGAGCAGTGGCCTGCTCGTCAGCGGGAGGTTGAGCCAGCCGAGGCGGACGGCCGCCTCGGGCTTGGCCTCCAGGCCCCACAGCGTGGGGTCGCCGGCGGCCAGGGACTGGGGGACCCCCTCGGCGACGAGCCGGCCGGCCGTCTCCGAGGCCTGCTCGGTGAGGTCGTCCTCGCCGAACGTTACGGACACTGACATGTGTTCCCTCATGCCTTCTTCAGCTCGGCGGCGACGGTCGCCAGCAGGTCGGTCCAGGAGGCCTCGAACTTGTCCACGCCGTCCTCCTCCAGGAACCTCACGACGTCGTCGTAGTCGATGCCGATCTCCTTGAGCGCGGCCATGGTGTTCCAGGCCTCCTCGTAGGAGGGGCGGACCGTGTCACCGGTGATCCTGCCATGGTCGGCGGCCGCCTCGAGGGTCTTCTCCGGCATCGTGTTGACGGTGCCGGAGGTGACCAGCCCGTCGACGTAGAGGGTGTCGGGGTAGTCGGGGTTCTTGGTACCGGTGGAGGCCCACAGGGGGCGCTGCGGCCGGGCTCCGGCCAGGGCCAGCGCCTGCCAGCGCGGGGAGGCGACGACCTCCTCGAAGGCGGCGAAGGCCAGCCGGGCGTTGGCGAGCGCGGCCTTGCCCTTCAGCGCCAGGGCCTCGGGGGTGCCGATCTTGTCCAGGCGCTTGTCGATCTCGCCGTCCAGCCGGCTGACGAAGAACGAGGCCACCGACTCGATGTTCGACAGGTCGAGGCCCTTGGCCTTGGCCTGCTCAAGGCCGCTCAGCCAGGCGTTCATCACGGCGCGGTAGCGCTCCAGGGAGAAGATCAGCGTGACGTTGACGCTGATGCCCTCGGAGATCGCCTGGGTGATCGCAGGCAGGCCCTCGACGGTGGCCGGGATCTTGATGAACAGGTTGGGCCGGTCGACCAGCCACCACAGCGCGCGCGCCTCGGCGATGGTCTTCTCCGTCTCCCTGGCCAGGCGCGGGTCGACCTCGATCGACACCCGGCCGTCCACGGTGCCGGTGGCGTCGTAGACGGGGCGCAGCACGTCGGCGGCCCAGCGGATGTCGTAGGTGGTGATGGAGCGCACCGCCTCCTCGACGTCGACGCCGCGGATCTTCAGATCGTGCAGCTGGGTGTCGTAGGCGTCGCCCTTGCTCAGCGCGGAGGCGAAGATCGTCGGGTTGGAGGTGACGCCGACCACCTGCCGGTCGCGGATCAGCGACTGGAGATTGCCGGTGCGCAGACGCTCGCGGCTGATGTCGTCCAGCCAGATGGAGACGCCCTGCTCGGAGAGTTTCCTCAGGATCTCACTCATGATCAGTTTCCTGTCGTCTCGCCCTTGTCGGCTCCGGTCTTGGCGAGGCTCGCCTTGGCTGCGGCGACCACGCGCTCGGCGGTCAGGCCGAACTGCTCATAGAGGGTCTTGTAGGGAGCCGAGGCACCGAAGTGCTCCAGGCTGACCACTTCCCCGTCATCTCCTACGAACTCCCGCCAGCCCAGTGAGATTCCCGCCTCCACCGCCACGCGCGCGCGGACCGAGGAGGGCAGCACCGTCTGCCGGTAGGCCGTGTCCTGGGCGTGGAACCACTCCACACACGGCATCGACACGACCCGGGTGGCGATGCCCTCCGCCTCCAGGATCCCGCGGGCCTCGACGGCCAGCTCGACCTCGGAGCCGGTGCCGATCAGGACCACCGCGGGCTGCCCGTTGGAGGCCTCCCGCAGGATGTAGCCGCCGCGGGCGACCTTCGTCGCGTCGCGGGTGCCCTCGTAGACCGGCAGGTTCTGGCGGGTCAGCGCCAGCGCGGCCGGGCGGTCGTTGTGCTCGAGCACGACCTGCCAGGCGGCGGCGGTCTCGTTGGCGTCGGCGGGGCGGACCACGTCGAGGCCGGGGATGGCGCGCAGCGCCCACAGGTGCTCGACGGGCTGGTGCGTCGGGCCGTCCTCGCCCAGGCCGATGGAGTCGTGCGTCCACACGTAGGTGACCGGCAGCTTCATCAGCGCCGCCAGCCGCACGGCCGGGCGCATGTAGTCGCTGAAGACCAGGAACGTGCCACCGTAGGGGCGGGTGCCGTTGTGCAGCGCGATGCCGTTGAGGATCGCTCCCATGCCGTGCTCGCGGATGCCGAAGTGCAGCGTGCGGCCGTAGGGGTTGCCGGGGAAGTCCCTGGTCTGGAACTCCTCGGGGATGAAGGACGGCTCGCCCTTCATCGTGGTGTTGTTGGACTCGGCCAGGTCGGCCGAGCCGCCCCACAGCTCGGGCAGCACCGGCGCGAGGCTGTTGAGCACCTCGCCGGAGGCCTTGCGGGTGGCGATGGAGGAGCCGGCCTCGAAGAGCGGCAGCGCCTCGCTCCAGCCGGCGGGGAGCTGCCGCACGGAGATGCGGTCGAACTCGGCGGCGCGCTCGGGGTTGGCCTCGCGCCAGCTCTGGTAGAGCTTGTCCCACTCGGCCCGCGCGGCGCGGCCGCGCTCGACGACCTCGCGGGCGTGCTCGAGGACCTCGGCGGGGACGTCGAAGCTCTTGGTCTCGTCAAGGCCCAGGATCTTCTTGGTGGCGGCGACCTCGTCGGCGCCCAGCGCCGAGCCGTGGATCTTGCCGGTGTTCTTCTTGTTGGGGGCGGGCCAGCCGATGATCGTGCGCAGCCGGATGAACGACGGCCTGCCGGTCTCGGCGCGGGCGGCCTCCAGCGCCTGGTGCAGCGCCTCGACGTCCTCGACGTAGTCGCCGGTCCGCGTCCAGTCGACGGTCTGGGTGTGCCAGCCGTACGCCTCGTAGCGCTTGACGACGTCCTCGCTCAGCGCGATCTGGGTGTCGTCCTCGATCGAGATGTGGTTGCTGTCGAAGACGACGGTCAGGTTGCCCAGCCTCTGGTGGCCCGCGAGGGCGCTGACCTCGTGGCTGATGCCCTCCTCGATGTCCCCCTCGGAGGCGATGCACCAGATGTGGTGGTCGAACGGGCTCGCGCCCTGCGCCGCGTCCGGGTCGAACAGGCCTCGCTCGCGGCGGGCGGCCATGGCCATGCCGACCGCGTTGCCCAGGCCCTGGCCCAGCGGCCCCGTGGTGGTCTCGACGCCGACGGTGTGGCCGTGCTCGGGGTGGCCGGGGGTCAGGCTCTCCCACTGGCGCAGCGCCTTGAGGTCGTCCAGGCTCAGGCCGTAGCCCGACAGGTAGAGCTGGATGTAGAGGGTCAGGCTGGTGTGACCGGCCGAAAGGACGAACCGGTCACGGCCCACCCAGGAGGGGTCTGTCGGATCATGCCGCATCACCTGCTGGAACAGCAGGTACGCGGCGGGCGCCAGGCTCATCGCGGTGCCCGGGTGGCCCGAGCCCGCCTTCTCTACCGCATCCATGGCCAGGGCCCGTACGACATCGACCGCGCGGCGGTCCAGGTCGCTCCATTCAAGGGCTGGCACGAGTTCGCTGCTCAACTGCTCGGTCTCCGGATCTAATAGTGTGATGGTGGCGCCGGTCTGGTATTTCCCGCCCACATGGGACCCTAACGGTTTCGGCCGCGCTACCGTGGCGTAGGTCGACCAGGTGCGGGTCCACGGGACTCATGGGCGGTTCCCCGGCGGTTGTCGTCTCGCGCCGCTTCCGCACCCCGTGCCGGGACCGGCCCCCCCTGCAACTACAGTGAGTCCTCAAGGCTGGCTGGTGCCCGCATTCACGGATCCGCTCTAATCAGAGGTTACGCGTTGACCCCGCACGTGCTGGAAGCGCCTTAGATGGTGCTCACCGACAAGCAATCGACGGTCCCGCCCGAGGCGGGCACGGCCGCAGGCGTCGTGCCTCGCTCCTTCGGCGACGTCGTGAAGGCCTACGTCGCCCTCACGAAGCCGCGGATCATCGAGCTGCTGCTGATCACGACGCTGCCGGTGATGTTCCTGGCGGCCAAGGGCCTGCCACCGCTGTGGATCGCCGTCAACACCCTGGTGTTCGGCACCCTGTCGGCGGGCAGCGCGAACGCCCTGAACTGCTACATCGACCGTGACATCGACGCGGCCATGCGCCGCACCCGGCGCCGCCCGCTCGCCCGCGACCTGGTGCCGCCGACCAATGCGCTGATCTTCGGAGTCATTCTCGGGGTGCTGTCGACCCTTGGCCTCGGGTTGACCGTGAACTGGCTCGCCGCCGGCCTGTCGCTGGCCGCGAACCTGTTCTACGTGCTCGTCTACTCGATGATCCTCAAGCGGCGGACCTCGCAGAACGTGGTGTGGGGGGGTATCGCGGGCTGCATGCCGGTGCTGATCGGCTGGGCCGGTGTCACCGGCGGCCTCGACTGGGCCCCCGTGGTGCTCTTCGGCGTGGTGTTCTTCTGGACGCCTCCGCACACCTGGACCCTCGCCATGCGCTACAAGGAGGACTACGCCGCGGCGAAGGTCCCCATGCTCCCGGTGGTCGCCACCGAGCGCCGGGTGGTGCTGGAGAGCATCGTCTACACCTGGGCGACGGTGCTCTGCTCGCTGCTGCTGTGGCCGGTGGCCGGAACCACCCTGCTCTATCCCGCCGTCGCCGCCGTCCTCGGCGCCGCCTGTCTGTGGGAGGTTCACCGCCTCCTCGGC
>NZ_JBEXUE010000425.1:0-8558 GCF_040614275.1 Streptosporangium sp. NPDC006013 | reverse complement strand
TGGTTCACCGCGACCCAGGCGTAGTCGCTGCCCGGGAAGACCGACGCCTGGAAGGGCCTTCTCCTGGATCCCCTGGCGATCCGGCCGGTCTCCGCGGTCGGGGTGACCAGCGCGATGCTCGCCATGATGACCCTGCTTCCCGCGGTCATGGTCGTCTTCGGGCGCTGGATCTTCTGGCCGCTCGTCCCGCACCACGACCCGGACGCCGAGGAGTACCCCGCCGACCACGGCAGATGGGGCGCCCTGGGCAGGAGGATCCACGCGAACCCCCGTCTGGTGTGGGTCGTCACGGTCATCGGGCTCTGCCTGTGCGCGTCCGGACTGGCCTCCTACCGGGCGGGCGGGCTGGGCAACGCCGACGTCTTCCTCTCCAGGCCGGACTCGGTGGTCGGGCAGGAGGTCGCCGAGCGGCACTTCCCCTCGGGCGAGGCCGATCCGGTCCAGGTGGTCACCACCGAGCAGTACGTCAGGGACGTGATCGTGGACACCGCGCAGCGGCCCGAGGTCACCGCGATCTCGCTGGGCGCCGCGGGCAACGGCGACATCCTGCTCAACGTGACGGTACGCGGGGGCGACGGCGAGGAGGCCGAGCAGCACGAGGTGCTCGCCCTGCGCGACCGGCTGCGGGCGGTCGCCGCCCCGGACGTCAACGTGGGCGGCAACGTGGCGCTCATCGCCGACCTGGAGCGCGGCGCGCAGCGGGATCGGATGGTGATCATCCCGCTGGTGCTGCTCGTGGTCTTCGCGGTGCTCGCGGTGCTGCTGCGCTCGCTCATCGCGCCCATGCTGCTGCTGGCCACCGTGGTGCTGTCGTTCCTGGCCACGCTGGGAATCAGCTCGCTGGCGTTCGCGCACCTTTTCGGCTTCGCCGGGGTGGACCAGGGGTTCGTCCTGCTGGTCTTCGTCCTGCTGGTGGCGCTGGGCGTCGACTACAACATCTTCCTCATGCACCGGGTTCGGGAGGAGGCGCACCGCTACAGCACGGCGCACAGCGCGATCCTCGGTCTGGGCGCTACCGGCGGTGTGATCACCTCGGCGGGAGTCGTGCTCGCCGGCACCTTCGCGGTGCTGGTGGTGCTTCCACTGACGCAGACGGTCCAGCTCGCCTTCGCGGTGGCCGTGGGGGTGCTGCTCGACACGATGATCGTCCGTTCCGTACTGGTGACCGCGCTCACCCTGGACGTCGGCGACGTCGTCTGGTGGCCGAGTCACCTGGCCAGGGGCACACGCTGGTGGCACCGCGGACCGCGCCCCTACCGGCCTCCTGCCCCGGCGGTCAGGCCGCGGGTCATGCTCAGGCCCCGGCGGCTCGTGCGCCCCCGCGTGGTGCTCGGATCCGGCAAGGTCGCCTTGAGAAAGAGCGAAAAAGTGGGAGGCGAGTTTAGCGGTAAATGATAAAAGGCGTTATTGCGAGGCAGATCACACCTGTGATTTACTTGCCGGTAATAAACGCGGGGGTGGATCGCCGCACACAATGCGTTTCTGCCCCTTCGAGGTGCTAATAAGCACCCGTCAGGCATTTTCCGGCCCAGATGGAAAGCGTGGCGACGGTGTTCAGCAAGAATTCCCTCCTGCCATTATCTGCAGCGCAGAGTGGAATATGGGACGCCCAGCGGATTATCCCTGGCGAACCGCTCTGCATTGCCCAGTACATAGAGATCTCCGGCCCGGTCGATCCGGAGGTCTTCGCCGCGGCCGTGCGACTCGCCGCCGGGGAGGTCGACGCCGTTCACGTACGGATCATCGGTGGCGAGACCGAGGAGGCGGGCCGGGTCGGTCAGGTCGGTCAGGTCGTCGGGGAGTGCGAGGTGCCGTGCCCGTTCCTCGACCTCGGCGGGGAAGAGACGGGCGACGAGGGACTCGGTGCGGAGCGGGCCGCTCTGGAGTGGATGCGCAAGGACCTGCGCTCGCCGTTCCGCGAGGACGCGCTCGTGGCCACCGCCCTGATCCGGATCGCGCCCGACCGCCACCTGTGGTACCTGCGCTGCCACCACGTGGTCATGGACGGCTACAGCGGGCCGATGATCGCCCAGCGTCTCGCCGAGGTCTACACCGCGCTGATCGACGGCCGCGACCCCGGCCCCGGCGGTTTCCAGTCGCTGGCCACGTTGCTGGAGGAGGACGCCGCCTACCGCGCCTCCGACCGTTTCCAGGCCGACCGCCGCCACTGGCACGGCAGGCTCGCCGATCTGAGCGCGGTCCCCGCCCTCTCCTCCGGCGCCGCCGCCACGTCGCGGTTCAACCGGCGGAGCGCCACGCTGGGGGAGCGCGACGCCGCCGCGCTCACCGAGGCCGCGCTCTCCCACGGTACGGCCGTCTCCGGGTTCATGATCGCGGCGATCGCGGCCTTCGTCGGGCGCCTCACCGGCGCCCGCGAGGTGGTCCTCGGGCTGGCCGTCACCGCCAGGACCACGCCCGCCGCCCGGCGAACGCCGGGGATGCTCTCCAACGTGCTCCCGCTCCGCCTGGCGGTCTCCCCGGAGACGACCTTCGGCGAGCTGTCCGCCCAGGTCACCCGGGAGGTCGGGCGGCTGCTGGTGCACCAGCGCTACCGGTACGAGGACCTGCGCCGCGAACTCCGCGGCACAGTGGGCGACCGGCTGTTCGGCCCGGTGGTCAACATCATGCGGTTCGACTACGACCTGAGGTTCGCCGGTCACACCGCCGTCGCGCACCCGCTCTGCACCGGGCCCGTCGAGGACCTGTCGATCAACCTCTACGACGGCTCCGACGGGCGCGGAGTCCGCATCGACTTCGACGGCCACCCCGACCTGTACGGCGAGGACCTGCTGGCCGACCATCACGGCCGTTTCCTGCGCTTCCTCACCCGTGTCGTCCAGGCGGGCCCCACCACCCGCGTCGGCGCCGTGGAACTCCTCGACGAGGCCGAGCACACGCTCCTGGCCGACTGGGGTGCCGCGCCGCGCGAGGTGCCGCCGGGCACGGCCGTCTCCCTGTTCGAGGACCGGGTGCGGCGCGCTCCCGGTGCCGTCGCCGTCGTCGCGGGGGACACCGAGATCACCTATGCCGAACTGAACGCGCGGGCCAACCGGCTGGCCCACCATCTCATCGCCCTCGGCGCCGGGCCCGACCGCTATGTGGGCCTGTCGGTGCCCCGCTCCCTCGACATGACCGTCGCGTTCCTCGGCATCCTCAAGTCCGGCGCCGCCTACCTCCCCCTCGACCCCGGCCATCCGCCGGAGCGCCTGGCGACGATGCTCGCCGACGCCGCCCCTTCCGCCGTGGTGACCCGCGCCGACGCCGGGTTCCACGCGCCGCCCGGCGTCGAGGTCGTCCAGCTGGACACCTGGACCGGCGACGGCCTGCCCGCCACCGACCCGGTGACCGGCCTGCTGCCGGAACACCCGGCCTACGTCGTCTACACCTCCGGATCCACCGGCCGCCCCAAGGGAGTGGTGGTCACCCACGCGGGCCTGCCCGCGTACGCGCGCACCGAGATCGACAGGTACGCGGTGACGGAGGACAGCCGGGTCCTGCAGTTCGCCTCGATCGGGTTCGACGGGGCGGTGCTCGAGTGGCTGATGGCCCTGTCGGCGGGTGCGGCGCTCGTGCCGGTGCCCGCCGGGGTGTACGGCGGCGAGCCACTCGGCCGGTTCCTCGCCGAGGCACGCGTCACGCACGCGTTCGTCACCCCCGCCGCGCTGGCGACGGTCCCGGTCAGACCGCTCCCCGGGCTGCGGACCCTGCTGGTGGGTGGCGAGGCGTGCCGCCCCGAGCTGGTCCGCCGCTGGTCCGCCGGGCGCCGGATGATCAACGTTTACGGGCCGACGGAGACCACGGTCGTCGTCACCTGCAGCGACCCGCTGACCCTCCCCGGCGAGACCCCGATCGGCCGCCCGGTCTACGACGCCCGCCTGCACGTGCTGGACGCCGGACTACGCCCGGTCCCGCCGGGTTCCGTCGGGGAGCTGTACGTCTCGGGACCCAGCCTGGCGCGCGGATACCTGAACCGGCCGGGGCTGACCGCCGAGCGGTTCGTCGCCGACCCCTTCGTGCCCGGCGGGCGGATGTACCGCACCGGCGACCTGGTCCGCTGGGGTGCCGACGGGCAACTCCACTACGTCGACCGGGCCGACCAGCAGGTGAAGGTCCGCGGTTTCCGGATCGAGCTGGGCGAGATCGAGGCGGTACTGGCCGCGCATCCCGGCGTCGAGCAGGCGGCCGTGCTGGCCCGCCGTGACCGGGGGCCCGAGTCGGGGGGAGACCTGCGGCTGGTCGGGTACGTGGTCGGCGGCGCGGGCGCGGAGGAACTGCGCGGGCACCTGCGGCGGTCCCTGCCCGAGTACATGGTGCCCGCCGCGATCGTGACGCTGGACGAGATGCCGCTGACCGCCAACGGCAAGCTCGACCGGCGTGCCCTGCCGGAACCCGCGGGGGAGACCTCGGGGCGGGAGCCCGCGACCGACCGCGAACGCCTGCTGGCCGGGCTGTTCGCCGAGGTCCTCGGCCTGCCCAGGGCCGGGGCCGACGACGGGTTCTTCGACCTGGGCGGCGACAGCATCCTCGCCATCCGGTTCGTCTCCCGAGCACGGGAGGCCGGGCTCGCGCTCACTCCGAAGCAGGTCTTCCAGCACCAGACCCCCGAGGCCCTCGCCCTCGTCGCCCTCGCCGCGGAGGAGCCCGCGGACGGCACGGATCCGGCGGGTGACGGCACGGGAAGCGTCGACGTCACCCCGATCATCGCCTGGCTCGTCGAGGGCGAAGGGCCGATCGAGGGATTCGGCCAGAGCGCGGTGCTCCGGGTACCCCCGGATCTCGGCCTCGACAACCTGACGGCCGCGGTCCAGGTCGTGCTGGACCGTCACGACGCGCTGAGGCTCCGGACGTCCACGCCTCCGGCGGGTGCCGGGGCGTGGGGGCTGGAGATCGCCCCGGCTGGAGCGGTCCTGGCAGCGGACTGCGTGCGCCGGGTGGAGGTCTCGAACGTTCCGGACGAGGCGGCCGGCGAGGGCCTCGGTGTCGTGCACGGTACGGCCGACAGTGTTCCCGGTGTTCCCGGTGTTCCCGGTGTTCCCGGCGTTCCCGGCGGGGACGATGCACGGGTTCGGGACGTGTCGGACGAGACGGTGGCCGGGTATGCCGAGCGGGTCCGGGGTGAGCTGGATCCCGGCGCCGGGCGGATGGTACGGGTCGTGTGGTTCGACGCGGGCCACGAGCGGTCCGGACGGCTTCTGCTGGCCATCCACCACCTGGCCGTCGACGGCGTCTCCTGGCGGATCCTGCTGCCCGACCTTCTCGCGGCCTGGAGCGCCGGGAGAGAGGGCACCGAGGTACGCCTGCCCGAGCCCACCACCTCCTTCCGCACCTGGGCGCGTCTGCTCCAGGCCGAGGCCGTGAACCCGGCACGGGTGGCCGACCTTCCCGCCTGGACCGCGCTCCTCGCGCCGTCCCCGCCGGTCTCACCGGCGCGGGCCTTGTCCTCGGGCACTTTCGTCCCCGCGACCGATGGCTCACTCCTTCCCGCCGCGCCGGTACGCGAGCGGGGAACCTGGGGGAAGCGGCGGGAGATGGTCGTGGAGCTCTCCGCCGACGTGGCGGGTCCGCTGCTGGGCGGCGTGCCGGGTGCCTTCCACGGGAACGCCGACGACGTGCTGCTCGCCGGGTTCGCGGCGGCGGTCGCGAGGTGGAGCGGGCGGCGTTCCGTACTCGTCGACCTGGAGGGGCACGGCAGGCAGCAGGTCCTCCCCGGCGTGGACCTGTCCGCGACCGTGGGCTGGTTCACCGCCGTGCACCCCGTCAGGATCGACGCGGGCCCCGTTGACTGGGCCGATCTCAAGGACGGAGGCCAGGCCGCGGGCCAGGCGGTCAAGCGGGTGAAGGAGCAGCTCCGCGCTCTTCCCGACCCGCTGGGCTATGGCCTCCTGCGTTACCTCAACCCTGACACGGCCCCCGCACTCGCCGCACTGCCCCAGCCGGAGATCGGTTTCAACTATCTCGGCCGGATCACCTCCTCCGGGCTGGACTGGGAGCCCGTAGCCGGAGGGCTGTCCGGTGGCCAGGATGCCGCCGCCCCGCTCAGGCACGGCATCCAGATCGACGCGATCGCCCTCGGTGACGTCCTCCGCGTCACCTGGACCTGGGATCCCACCCGCCACGCCGACAACCGGATCGCCGAGCTGGCCGCCGCCTGGTCGGAGGCTCTGACCGGCATCTCCCGGCACGTCGGCGGCGGCCTCACCCCCTCCGACGTCGCGGTATCCCTCACCCAGGACGACCTCGACGAGCTCGGCCCCGGCCTCCAGAACGTCTGGCCGCTCGCGCCGCTCCAGCACGGCCTGTTCTTCCACTCCCTGCTGGAGGTGGACGTCTACACCGCTCAGCTGACCCTGGACCTGAGCGGCCCCCTCGACGCGCCACGGCTCAGGGCCGCCGCGGAACGCCTGGTCCGCAGGCACCCCAACCTCCGAACCTCCTTCGAGCTGCGCGGCGACCCGGTGCAGCTGGTGCACCGGCGGGTGGAGGTGCCGTGGCGGGAGGTGGCGGGGACCGACGCCGAGACGGTGGCCGCCGAGGAGCGGGCCCGGCGGTTCGACCTGTCCCGGCCACCGCTGCTCCGTTTCGCACTGGTACGGCTCGGACCCGGCAGGCACCGGTTGATCCTCACCAACCATCACATCCTGCTGGACGGCTGGTCGACACCGCTGCTGGCGGCCGAGCTGTTCGCGCTGTACTCAGGCCAGGAGCCCGCCCCCGCGCCGCCGTACGAGAACTACCTGGCCTGGCTGGCCGGTCGGGACGGCGAGCCCACGCGGCGGGCCTGGGAGCACGCGCTGGACGGTTTCGACGAGCCCGCCCTCGTCGCCCCGCACGCCCCCGCCGAGCCGGTCGCGCCCGCCAGGGTCACCGCCGAACTCGACGACGGCCGGACTCGGGCGCTCACCGCTCTCGCCCGCACGCACTCCAGCACGCTCAGCACCGTCATGCAGGCCGCCTTCGGCCTGCTGCTCGGCCGGCTGACCGGCCACCGGGACGTCGTCTTCGGCGGTACGGTCTCCGGCCGCCCGCCCGAGCTGTCCGGGGTCGAGCGCATGGTCGGCCTGTTCATCAACACCCTGCCGGTCCGGGTCCGGCTCGACCCCGCGGAAACCGTGGGTGACCTGCTGCGCAGGCTCCGCGACGAGCAGGCGGAACTGCTGCCCCACCACCACGCCGGCCTTGCCGAGATCCGGCGCGGCCCCCTGTTCGACGCGCTGCTGGTGATGGAGAACTACCCCATCGAC
The DNA here is from genome assembly GCF_040614275.1 of Streptosporangium sp. NPDC006013. Lineage (NCBI taxonomy): Bacteria > Bacillati > Actinomycetota > Actinomycetes > Streptosporangiales > Streptosporangiaceae > Streptosporangium > Streptosporangium sp. NPDC006013. Next base: position 1,317 of record NZ_JBEXUE010000425.1, on the reverse strand, counting down.
TCCCGTACGGCGATCGGCGACCTCGACCTGACCTCGGCGGACGTGACCGACGCGACGCACTACCCGATCACGCTGCTGGTCGTGCCGGGGGACGTGCTCCGTTTCCGGCTGCAGTACCGGCCCGACGTGTTCACCGAGGCGGAGGCCGCGGCTCTGCTCGACCGCTTCCTGAGCCTGCTGGCCGAACTGGTCGCCGAGCCGGACACCGCCGTCGGCCGTCTCGACGGGTTCTCCTCGGGCGAGCGCGGGCCCGTGCCACACCACTGGAACGACACGGCCGTGGACGTGCCCCGCACGACGCTGGCCGCGCTGTTCGAGGCCCAGGTCGCGCGGACGCCGGACGCGACGGCGCTGGTGTTCGAGGGGGACGAGCTGAGCTACGCGGCGTTCAACGCGCGAGCCAACCGGCTGGCCCGTCTGCTGGTGGCCGAGTACGGGGTGGGAGCCGAACGAGTGGTGGCGCTGATGCTGCCCAGGTCACCGGACCTGCTGGTCGCCATGTACGCCGTGATCAAGGCGGGCGCCGCCTATCTGCCGGTCGACCCGGAGCTTCCTGCGGCGCGGATCGCGTCGATGCTGGACGACTCACGGCCGGTTCTGGTGATCGACGGTGACTGGCTGGGCCGTGCCGACGCCTCCGGGTACCCGGCTTCCGATCTCGGTGTGCCGCTCGCGCCGGAGCGTCCGGCGTACGTGATCTACACCTCCGGCTCGACGGGGCGGCCCAAGGGGGTCGTGGTCACCCACGGTGCGATCGTCAACCGCCTGCTCTGGGCCCAGTCCGAGTATCGCCTGGGGCCGGCGGACCGCGTTCTGCAGAAGACGCCGGCCGGATTCGACGTGTCGGTCTGGGAGTTCTTCTGGCCGCTTCAGACCGGCGCCACCCTGGTCGTCGCCAGGCCGGACGGGCACCGGGACCCGTCCTACCTCGCCGGGCTAATCGACTCCGAACGCGTCACGGTCCTGCATTTCGTCCCCTCCATGCTGGCCGCCTTCCTGGAGGCGGTGCCCTCTCCTGGTTCGCCGGAGGTGTCCGGAACGGGTACGGCTCTTCGGTTTCTCATCTGCAGCGGTGAGGCGCTGCCGCCCGCACTCGCCGACGAGGCGGCGGCCCGGCTGGGGGTGCCGGTGCACAACCTCTACGGCCCGACCGAGGCCGCGGTCGACGTCACCTTCTGGGAGCACCGTCCCGGCACGGAGACCACCTCCGTGCCGATCGGTCACCCCGTCTGGAACACCCGTCTCCACGTGCTGGATTCGTGGCTGCGGCCGGTTCCGGCCGGGGTGGAGGGGGAGCTGTACCTGGCCGGAGCGCAG
>NZ_JBEXUE010000424.1:0-8594 GCF_040614275.1 Streptosporangium sp. NPDC006013 | reverse complement strand
ACCTTGATCTACACCAACACAACTAAACTGTCTCCCTCCACGACTCTCTTCCGTGCTGGGGGCCCGCGGCGGGGCGATGGCGACCCGCTGCCGCTGGCCGCCGGACAGTTCGAGCGGGTGGCGTCCCGCGGTGGCCGCCGGCAGCCCGACCTGGTCGAGCAGCTCGACGACCCGGTCGCGGCGTTCCTTGCGCCGGACACCGGTCAGGGCCACCGCCTCGCCGACGATCCGCCCGACCGGGTAGCGGGGGTCGAACGAGCCGAGCGGATCCTGGTAGATGGCCTGGATCCGGCGCCGCCTCGTTCTGCGGTCGCGCTCGGGCACGCCGCTCCACGGCTCGCCACCGAGCCGTACGACGCCCTCGTCGGGTTCCAGCAGGCCGAGCGCGATGCGGGCGGCGGTCGTCTTGCCCGATCCGGACTCTCCGACCAGCCCCAGCGTTTCCCCCGCTCTGAGCTGGAACGACACATCCCTGACCGCGTCCTGCCAGCCCCCGTCGGGGGTGCGGAACCGCTTGGAGAGGCCCTCGGCCGCCAGCACCACGTCCCCCCGCTCGCGAGGTTCCGGCCGCGCCGCGGCGGGCCGGGCGGGCCGTGGTACCGGCGCGAGGACGCGCGAGGCGGGATATCGGCACAGGACCCGATGCCCCGCCTCGACCTCGGCGGGATCCGGGAGCCTGTCTCGGCACTGCTGGTCGGCGTGCGCGCAGCGGGCCGCGTACGGGCATCCGCCCGGTCCCGACGCGGGCCGCCCGGCCGCCGCGACGGACAGCGCCGTGCCCTTGGCGTGGGCGGCGGGCACGGCGGCGATGAGCGCCTGGGTGTACGGATGCCGGGGATCGGCGAGCAACCGGGCGGCCGGGCCCTCCTCGACGATCAGCCCGCCGTACATGACGGCGATGCGGTCGGCGAGCCTGGACACCACGGCCAGGTCGTGGCTGATCAGCAGGAGGGCCGCGCCGCTCTCCGTCAGCCCGCGCAGCAGCGCGAAGATCTGCGCCTGCACGGTGACGTCCAGCGCGGTGGTGGGCTCGTCGGCCACCAGCAGGCGCGGTCCCGCGGCGATCACGGACGCGATGAGCGCCCGCTGTCGCAGACCGCCGGAGAGCTCGTGCGGGTACTGGCGCGCCCGCCGGGCCGGGTCGGGGATGCCGACGTCGGCCAGCAGCGACAGCACCCGCTCGCCGATGCCCGCCCGGTCCACGACCCGGTGGGTGCGCAGCGTCTCGGCGACCTCGGCTCCGACGGTCCTGAGCGGGTCCAGCGACACCAGCGCGTCCTGGAGCACCAGGCCGATCCGGCGGCCCCGGACCGCGCGCCAGCCCGACTCGGTCAGGGTCGTCAGGTCGTCGCCCTCGAAGGTGAGCCGGCGGGCACTGACCGAGGCCCGCTCGCCGGCCAGGCCGACGAGGGTGCGCGCGGTGACGCTCTTACCTGAGCCCGACTCCCCGACGATGGCCAGGCACTCGCCGGGCGCGACCGCGAACGACACGTCCCGCACCGCATGGATCCGCTCGCCGTCGAGATGGAAGACGACGTCGAGTCCTTCGACCACGATCACCGCGTCCTCCTGGTGAAGCGGCTCTGGGCGGAGCGGCCGATCACGTTCACGGCGATCACCGTGGCCGTGATGGCCGCCCCGGGGAACAGCCCGATCCACCAGGCCGTCTGCAGGAAGTCACGGCCCTCCGACAGCATGGCTCCCCATTCCGGTGCGGGCGGCCTCGTGCCGAAGCCGAGGAAGCTCAGCCCGGATCCGGCGATGAGCGCCGTGCCGAAGCCGACGCCTGCCAACACCAGCAGCGGGCCGAGGGCGTTGGGCAGGATGTGCCGCACGATCAGCGTCGAGCGCCGCAGCCCGAGCCCGCAGGCCGCCTCGACGTACCCCGACCTGCGCACCACCAGGGCCTCGGCGCGGACGACCCGCGCGTACCCGGGGACGAAGGCGATGGCGATGGCCAGCACCACGTTGGCGGTCCCGCCGCCCAGGACGGTGATCACAAGCAGGGCGACCAGGAGCTGGGGCAGTGAGAGCAGGATGTCGGCCACCCGCATGACCGCCTGGTCGGCCAGGCGCCCGCCCAGCGCGGCGGCGAGGCCGAGCACCGCTCCCCCGATGACGGCGAGACAGGTCGAGCCCAGCCCCAGGAGCAGGGACGGCCGGGCGCCGTGGACGACCCGGGTGAACAGGTCGCGGCCGAGCTGGTCGGTGCCGAACCAGTGCTCGGCACCGGGTGGTAGCAGGGCATGGACGGGATCGATGGTGATCGGCGAGGACGCGGCCAGCAGTTCCGGCGCGAGGGCGGCCACCGCGATCGGGACGAGCACGGCCCAGGCGAGCACCGACGGCCCGCGCCGGACGGCGAGCCCCCAGCGGGCGGTGATACGGACGGAGAGCGGCGCCACACGATCACCCGGCCCGTAGCCGCGGATCGATGAGCGCGTACAGCAGGTCGACGACCGTGGAGATGAGGACGAACACGAAGGCCGACAGCAACACCACGCCCATCACCACCGGCATGTCCTTGTTTCCCACCGCCTGCAGCGTGAGCGCGCCGATGCCCGAGCGGCCGAAGACCGTCTCCACCAGGACGGCGCCGCCGAGCAACGTCCCGACGAGCCATCCCGTGAGGGTGGCGAGCGGCACCGCCGCGTGCCGGAGCGCATGACGTAGCCGGACGGCGGTCTGGCCCAGGCCCCGCGCCCGAGCGGTGATCGCGAACGGCTGTGCCAGCGCGGTCTCAAGCCCCTCGCGCAGCACCTGCGCGAGGACACCGGCGATCGGCAGGGCCAGGGTGAGCGCGGGCAGCACCAGCGCCGCCAGGTCCTGCGCGCCGATGACGGGGAAGAGCCGGAGCTGGAAGGAGAACGCGGTCAGCAGCAGGATGCCCAGCCAGTACGAGGGCAGCGAGACGGCCACCAGTTCCCAGGCCGTCGCCGCGGCCCGCACACCGCGGCGCCGTCCGGCCGTCGCCACCGCCGACACCAGCGCGATCAGGACGGCGAGGGCGATCGCGGCCGCGGCGAGCTGCACGGTGGCGCCGAGCTGGTCGCCGATCAGCTGCCATACCGGCCGCTGGAGCTGGTACGAGGAGCCCAGGTCGCCGGTGACGACCTTGCCCAGGTAGCCGAGGTACTGGATGAGCACCGGCCGGTCGAACCCGAACTCGGCCCTGATGTGCTGCCTGACCTCGGCCGATGCCGTGGTGGCCGGTCCCAGCAGGGTCGCGACGGGGTCTCCCGGGATGAGCTGGAGGGCGACGAAGGCGAGGGTCGCGGCGCCGTACAGCACCGCGAGCCCTGCCCCCAGCCGCTTGGCGAGAGTCCTCACTGCGCCGTCTTGGCGAGCCACACGTCGTAGAACAGCGGCCAGGCGTTGGAATCGAGCGTGAGCCCGCGTACCTGCTTGCCGAGGCCGAGTACCTGCGACTGGGTGTAGACGGGGATCACCACCGCGAGGTCGACGGCACGCTGCTGGGTCTTGCCGTACACGTCCTTCCTGACGGTCTCGTCGAGGGTGGCCCGGCCCTGGTCGGTCCATGTGGTCAGGTCGGGGTCGTTGAGGAACGTGGCGTTCTGCCCGCCCTTCTGTGGCCGGCTGGCGCCGTTGAACAGGAGCCACAGCACGTCCGGTTCGAAGCGCGACCAGCTGTAGTCGGCCAGGTCGGCCTTGCCGCCGTAGACCCGCTCGAGGTAGGTGCCGATGTCGGCCTGGGGCCGGGTGACCTCGACGCCGATCTTCTTGAGGTCGGCCTGGAACGCCTGCCCGAGGATGTCCCGCTGGTCGCGCACGTACTGGGCGGGCAGCAGCGGCCAGTCGACGACCAGGCGTTTGCCGTCCTTCGTCCGGTAGCCGTCGGCGTCCCTGCCGGTCCAGCCGGCCTCGTCCAGCAGCTTGCCGGCCAGGGCCTGGTCGTACGGCCAGCTGTTCTCCAGCGCCGCGTTGTAGCCGGGGGTGGTCGGCGCCAGCGGGCTCCACGCTCTGGCGAACCGACCGAAGTAGAGCGCCTTGACGTTGGTGTCGACGTCGATCCCCCGTTGGAGTGCCTTGCGGACCTTCTCGTCGTTGAGGGGAGGCTTGGAAGCGTTCAAGTAGATGCTGTAGTTCCCACCGGGATAGTCGGCCTTGAGCAGCGAGAGGTCGGCGTTGGCCTCGACGGTCTTCGCGTTGGCCGGCGGGATCGCCGCGGCGACGTCGATCTGGCGGCTGTTCAGCGAGCCGACCCGGACCGAGGCCTCCGGCAGGAACCGGACGGTCAGCTTGTCGAGGTAGGCGGGACCTGTGTGGCCACCGGTGCCGGGGGCCCAGGCGTAGTCGGCGTTCCTGGTCAGGACCGCCTCCTGGCCCTTGGTGTAGCCGGTGAACACGAACGGTCCGGTGCCGACGCCGACGGCCCCGCCGGAGCCGAGCGTGGCCGCGTTGGCCGCGATCGTCTTCGGCGAGTAGAAGCCGAGGTAGGCCGTGCTCGCGGCCTGCAGGAACGGTGCGAAGGGTGCGGAGAACTCGACCTTCACCGTGTGCGGGTCGACGATCGTGGTCCCGGTGTAGGGACCGAGGAGGTTGGAGGCGAGCTGTGACTTGGTCGCGGGGTCGGCGATGCGATCGAAGTTGACCTTCACCGCTTCCGCGTCGAAGGGCGTGCCGTCGTGGAACTTGACGTCCTTGCGGAGGCGGAAGGTGTAGCTCTTGAGATCGGGAGCCACCTCCCAGGACTCGGCGAGCCACGGATGGAACCTGCCCGAGGAGTCCTCGGCGATCAGTGAGTCGAAGACGTTGCGGAGGATCGCCCCGGTGATGTCCTGCGAGCTGACGTGAATGTCGAAGGAGACCGGCTCGGTGTCGGCCGCGAAGGTCAGCGACCCGCCCCTGACGGGAGCGGCCGACACCGAACCGCTCGTGCCGCCGGAGGAGGTGGCGGGCGAGCCGCAGGCGGCCAGCAGAAGCATGGCGCCGGCCATCACCCCGATTCTGGTTCGCGACGACAGCCCGAATTTTTTGAGCACGTGCATTTCACCGCTCCGGCGGGTTGGTAATAGAAGGAGTCAGAATTGACTTTTGCCGAAAGATTAAACCGGGGTTCGCGCCGGAAACACCCCTAGTAACCCCTAACCGGAAATTCCTTTGGCCAGTGGATATCGGGGAACGGAGACCCGCAGCCCGATGCGCCACCCCTGGGGGGTGCGCCGCAGAACGTCGAGGTAGTCGCCGTTGTGCACGCTCCCGTCGGGAAGCACCGCGAGGTATCGGCTCCGCGCCCTGACGACACCGTCGCCGTCCACGAAGACATGCGTGTCAAGGGTCTGGTGGTCAGGCCCGTGCGGCCTCAGGCTCAGCGCGAACTCGCCGATGGCGGGCAACCCGCGCACGGAGCGCCCGGCTCCCCTGGTCAGCTTGATCACCGCGTCCTCGGTGAACACCCGGCCGAGGTCGGCGACCTCTCCGTTGTCGAAGAGGTGGGAGAACAACGCGAGCGTCCCGCGAATGTCGGAAACGTCCTCCAGTGATAATTCATCCATTTATCGGCGCCCGCTCAGGAGATCTGCTGGATGATGCCGAGGCGGTCCGGAAGAACGTTGTACCGCACGATCTTCCCGTCCTTGAATGTTATCCGGCTGACGCTGTTTCCAATGAAATGCCGTCCGCTCGCGGGGACGCCGAACAGGGGAGCGCGGTGGACGCCCTCGATCCGCCAGAAGACCACCACCCGGTCGCCTTCCGCGATCAGGTCCGTGACGGTGGCCTTGACGTTCTCGACAGTCTGCCAGACCCCCCGGATGTGGTCGCGGAAGTCCTCCCTGCCTCCGGGTCCGGCTCCCGGCGGGATCGTCTCGTCGACGGCGTCCTCGGCGATGATCTCCTCAAGCAGCTCCGGGCGCCGCAGAGTGATCAACTCCTCGTAGAGGCGCCGCGCCACGTCCTTGTTCGTTTCCGTGCTCATCGTGAGACTCCTATCTGGGCGCGTCGCCCGGGAAGGCGGGCGGGAGAAGGATGCCGTTGTTGGCGCTGAGGCCGCCGTCGACGGGGATGGTGACGCCGGTGACGTACGACGCGGCGGGCGAGGTCAGGAACCAGACGACCTCGGCCTGCTCGCGTGGCTCCGCCCAGCGCCGCTGCGGGATGCGCTCGGTCACCGCCGGTCCGAGCGTGGGGTGAGACAGTACGCCCGCGGTCAGCGCGGTCACCGTCCCGCCGGGAGCGATGGCGTTGACCCTGATGTTCTCCACCGCGTAGTCGATCGCCGCGCCGCGCACCAGATTGATCACCGCCGCCTTGGAGGCGTTGTACGCCCAGGTGAGCGGATCACCGCCCAGGCCCGAGACCGACGAGGTCACCACGATCGAGCCCCCACCCGCCGTTCGCAGGGCCGGCAGCGAGGCCCGGATGCCCAGCGCCGTGCCGCGCACGTTGACGGCGAGGATCCGGTCGAACCGTTCGATGGCCCCGGGCGACTCCAGGGGCCCGGCGCCGCTGATCCCGGCGTTGAGCACCACCGCGTCCAACCGCCCGAACTCGCGGACGGCGAGGTCGACCATGGCGGCGTTGGTCTCCTCGGTGGACACGTCCCCGACGAGCGGGACGACGCCGTGGAGGGCGGAGAGCTTCTCCAGCCCCTCCCCCGTCACGTCGACCGCGACGACCCGGACGCCCCTGTCGGCGAACAGCTCCGCGGTGGCCCTTCCGATGCCGGACGCGGCGCCGGTGACGACCGCTACCTGAACACTCATGCGTTCCTCTCCTGTCTGGACGGGACGAGCGCGTCGATCCACGAGCGGACCGCCGCCACCGTCGTCTCGGAGTGCTCTTCGAGCACTGTGAAATGGTCGCCGGGCACATCGACGGTCTCGTGCGGCAACGGCCAGAAGGCCCGCCAGTCGAGCCGTCCGGTGGGATCGACGACGGTGCCGCGCAGCGGCTCCTCCGCTCGGACGACGAGGGTCCTGGCACCGATCGGCTTGGGCTGCCAGTCGGCCAGGATCCGGCCGTACGCGCCCATGGTGGTGAGGCTCGCGTCACTCCAGACCATCCGGTAGCGCTCGATGCGCTCCACCATCCCGGTGAGCATCGCGGCCAGCCACCAGTCCCGCATGCCCTCCAGCGTCGGGCTCTCGATCGGGTAGGAGTCGATCAGGACGAGCCCGGCCGCCGGGATGCCGCGGTTCTCCAGCTCGGCCGCCACCGAATGCGCGATACAGCCGCCCATGGACCGGCCGAGGATCACGAACGGGCCGTCGCCGACCAGCCGCTCCACCGTGTCGGCGTGCATCTGGACGAACGTCTCCTCGCTGTCGGGCAGGAGGTCGTCCGGCGCGTATCCGGGTGACGGCACCACGTGGACGTCCCGCTCGCCGCGCATGGCGTGGCCGAAGCGGGCGTACTCGTGCGGGCCGGAGATGGCGCTGACCGCCGGGAAGCAGACCAGCGTGACCGGCGCGTCGCCGGAGGCCAGCCGGATCGGCGAGATGGCGTGCCGGGCGGCCTCCTCCGCGCCGAAGCTCGACCGCAGGTGGGAGACCACGCCGATCAGCTCGGCGGCGGCGGCGAACTCGCCCCGGCCGCACAACTGGCGGTAGAGATCGGAGAGCGGCCCCTGCCCTGCCGCCGAGGTCTCCGCCGCGGGCACGTCGGGCGTGGGAACGCTCGCGAGCTCCGGCAGCAGGTAGCCGACGAGGGCCTCGGGCGTGGGGTGGTCGAAGGTGACCGTCGCGGGCAGCCGCAGGCCGGTCAGCGCGTCCAGCCGGTTGCGCAGCTCGACGGCGGTGAGCGAGTCCAGCCCGAGGTCGTTGAACGGGCGATCCGGTGCGACGGCCCCGGCCGACGTGCCCAGGACCGCCGCCACCTCCGCCGTGACCACGTCGAGCACGGCTTGAGCGTGCTGTTCCTCGGGCAGCCTGGCCAGACGGTGGGCCAGCGCGGGGCCGGTCGCCGTGGAGGTCCTGGCCGCTCGCCGTAGCGGCCTGACCAGATCGCGCAGCAGCGGGGGCGGTTCCGCTCCGCCCGCCCGTAGCGCGGTGAGGTCGAGCGGGGCGGGGACGAGGAACGCGTGGTCGAGCCGGAGCGCGGCGTCGAACAGCGCCAGCCCCTCCGCGTCGGCAAGGGCCCGGATCCCGGCGCGCGCGGCGCGGGCGCGGTCGGCGTCGGTCAGGTGCGCGGTGACGCCGCTCGGCCGCGCCCACATACCCCACGCCAGCGAGAGCGCGGGCAGTCCGAGAGCCCTGCGATGTACGGCCAGTGCGTCCAGGAAGGTGTTGGCCGCCGCGTAGCCGCCCTGTCCCGGCCCGCCGAGGAGCGCGGCGACGGAGGAGTAGAGGACGAAGGCGGCCAGGTCGTGGTCGCGGGTCAGCTCGTGCAGGTTCCAGGCGGCGTCGACCTTGGGACGCAGTACGTCGTCGACGCGGTCCGGCGTGAGCGAGGTGATCACGCCGTCGTCGACGATGCCGGAGGTGTGCACGACCGCCGTCAGCGGATGAGCCGCCGGGATGCCGGCCAGCACCGCGGAGAGGGCGTCCCGGTCGGCGGCGTCGGCCGCCACGACGGCGACCCGCGCGCCGAGCCCGGCCAGTTCCTCGCTGAGTTCGGCGACCCCGGGGGCCTGC
>NZ_JBEXUE010000423.1:0-8608 GCF_040614275.1 Streptosporangium sp. NPDC006013 | reverse complement strand
CCAACCGGTCTCGGGACGCGCTGACCACCAGATCGCTGGAGTCGTCGGCCGCCGTCCGGTCGAGATCCGCATCGACGGTGATCGTTCCTTCGGCGCCGGCTCGGTCTCCTCCAGGGGGGCGGCCTCGGCCGGTTCCTCGGCGTAGATGACCGCGTCCGGCGGGAACTCCGCCAGCAGGGCGGCCACGGCCTCCCGATCCACCAGGTCGCAGTGCCTGATCGTCACCCGGGGATCCACCTCGGCGGGCTCCAGCGGGGCGGGGCGCCCGGCCAGCACGACTCGGCCGGCGCCCGCGTCGGCCAGCCAGCGGGCGATGCGCCCGCCGGAGACTCCGGTGTCCCCGGCGACCAGCACCGTGCCACGAGGCCGCCACGACCGGTCGGCGTCCCCGGCCGGGGCCGGGACGAGCCGGCGGCCGAACACTCCGGAGGCGCGCACGGCGACCTCGCTCTCGCCGTCCGGGCCGTCGGCCAGCACGCCGGCGAACCGGGCGACGGCCCGCCGGTCGAGCAGTTCGGGCAGGTCGATCATGCCTCCCCAGCGCCGGGGGTGCTCCAGCGCCGCCACCCGGCCGAGGCCCCATACCGCGGCCTGACCCGGGCTCGGTGGCGAGTCGGATCGGCCCACCGACACCGCGCCTCGGGTGACGCACCACAGCGGCGCGTCGACACCCGCGTCGCCCAGCGCCCGTACCAGCGCGGCCGTCAACGCCACCTCGGGCAGGCCGTCACCGCCCGTCCCGGCGAGCGCCAGCAGGGAGATCACACCCACCGGCGCCCGGTCGTCGGCGTCCGGACCGCCGAGCAGTTCGACGAGCTGTGCGGCCAGCCTCGCCTGGTCGGTGTGCGTGACGTCGAGACGCATCAGAACATCGGGGCCCGCCAGGGCGGCGCCCACGGCATCGAGCACCTCCGCCCACTCCTCCTCGGACTCACCTGCCGGGACGGCCACCAGCCACCTCCCGGATGGGACGGCGGACGGCACGGCGGCCAGCGGCTTCCAGGCCACCCGGTAGCTCCAGGAGTCCACGAGGGTGTGCTCGCGGCGCGAGCGGCGCCAGGATGACAGCGCGGGCAGCACCGTTGACAGCGAGTCCGCCTCCAGATCCAGCGTGGCCGCCACGGATGTGAGGTCCGCACGCTCGATCGCGGCCCAGAACTCGGCGTCCACCGGGTCCCCCGCCGGGGCGACGACCGGGGCGACGGCCTCGGGCCAGTACCTCCGGCGCTGGAAGGCGTACGTGGGCAGGTCGACGCGCCGCGCGCCGCATCCGGTGAAGAGGGACCGCCAGTCCACCGGCAGCCCGTGGACGTGCAGCCGGGCCAGCGCGTCCACGGCCGACGCCTCCTCGCCGCGGTCCTTACGCAGCATCGGCACGACCAGGGTGCCGGCCTCGGTACCGTCGGCCGCCAGGCAGTGCTGGGTCAGCGCGGACAGCACGCCATCCGGGCCGAGCTCGACGAACGTGCTCACGCCGGAACCGCGCAGGGTGCGCACACAGTCGGCGAAGCGGACCGCCTGCCGAGCGTGGTCGACCCAGTAGTCGGGTGAGCAGAGCCGTTCGACGGCGACCGGCTCGCCGGTCAGGCCGGAGACGAGCGGGATGGCCGGCGGTGAGAACCCGAGCCCTCGTACGGCCCGGCGGAACTCCTCCAGCATGGGGTCCATCAACGGCGAGTGGAACGCGTGGCTGACGGCCAGCCGGGTGGTCTTGCGGCCCTCGGCCGCGAGGTGGGCGGCGAGCTCGGTGACCGGCCCCTCCACCCCGGCGATCACCACCGCCGACGGTCCGTTGACCGCGGCGATCGACACCTCGCTCTCGCGCCCGGCGAGCATCGGGAGGACCTCGTCCTCGGTGGCCTGTACGGAGACCATCGCGCCCCCGGCCGGTAGCACCTGCATCAGGCGCCCCCTGGCGGCGACCAGGGTGCACGCGTCCGCCAGTGTCAGCACACCGGCGACGTGCGCCGCGGCGATCTCGCCGATCGAGTGCCCGGCCACCAGGTCCGGGCGCAGCCCCCACGACTCCGCCAGGCGGAACAGGGCCACCTCGATCGCGAACAGCGCGGGCTGCGTCCACTGGGTCTGGTCAAGCCGCTCGGCCTCGGGCGAGCCCGCCTCGGCGAACAGGATCGTCCGCAGCGGGCGGTCCAGCTCGACGTCGAGCTGCGCGAGCACCGCGTCCAGCGCCTGCGCGAACACCGGGAACCTGGCGTACAACTCCCGGCCCATGCCGGGGCGCTGGGAGCCCTGCCCGGCGAACAACATCGCCGACCTGCCCGCGACGGCGGTGGCCTCGCCACGCGCGATCTCCGACACTCCGTCGGCGGTGGCCAGCAGCACCGCGCGGTGCCGGAACATCGACCGGCTCGCCAGCGAGTAGCCGACGTCCACCGGATCGAGGTCGCGGTCGGCGGTCGGTACCTGATCGAGCTGGGCCCGCAGCGCCTCCCGGGTCCGGCCGGAGACGACCCACGGCACGACCGCGGGAACCCTCCGCTCGCCGGGCTGCTCGGGGGACCGCTCGTCCAGGGGCGCCTGCTCCAGGATGACGTGGGCGTTGGTGCCGCTGATCCCGAAGGCGGAGACCCCGGCCCGCAGCGGTCGCCCGTTCCGCGTCCACCGCTGAGGCTCGGTCAGCAGCTCGACGGCCCCGGACGACCAGTCCACGTGCGACGCCGGTACCTCGGCGTGCAACGTCCTGGGCAGCATGCCGTGCCGCATGGCCAGCACCATCTTGATCACACCGGCGACACCCGCCGCCGCCTGCGTGTGGCCGAGATTGGACTTGATCGACCCCAGCAGGAGCGGGTGATCCCGCTCCTGGCCGTATGTCGCCAGCAGGGCCTGCGCCTCAATCGGGTCGCCCAGCGCCGTGCCGGTGCCGTGTGCCTCGGCCGCGTCGACCTCGGCCGGGGACAGCCCCGCCGCGGCCAGTGCCTGCCGGATCACCCGCTGCTGCGACGGGCCGTTCGGCGCGGTCAACCCGTTCGACGCGCCGTCCTGGTTCACCGCCGACCCGCGTACCACGGCGAGGATCGGATGACCGCCCCGCCGCGCGTCCGACAGGCGTGTCAGCACGAGCACGCCGACGCCTTCCGACCAGCCGGTGCCGTCAGCCGAGTCGGAGAACGCCTTGCACCGCCCGTCGGGGGCCAGACCACCCTGGACGCTGAACTCGACGAACGAGTCCGGGCTCGACATCACCGAGACACCGCCCACCAGCGCCAGCGAGCACTCGCCGCCGCGCAGGGCCTGCGCGGCCCAGTGGAGGGCGACCAGGGAGGACGAGCACGCGGTGTCGACGGTGATCGCGGGCCCCTCCAGCCCCAGCGTGTAGGACAGCCGTCCTGACATGACGCTCGCCGTGGTGCCGGTGGCCACGTGCCCCTGCACGTCCGCGCCGGAACTCTTGAGCAGACCGACGTAGTCCTGGCCGTTGGTGCCCACGAAGACGCCGCCGTCGCTGCCCCGCAGGTCGAGGGGATCGATGCCGGCCCGCTCCAGCGCCTCCCAGGCGGCTTCGAGCACCAGGCGCTGCTGCGGGTCCATCGCCAGCGCCTCACGCGGTGAGATGCCGAAGAACTCGGCGTCGAACTCGGTCGCGTCCCGCAGGAAGCCGCCGACGCTCGTGGCCGACATCCCTCCGGCGAGCGCCTCCAGGTCCCATCCCCGATCGTCGGGGAACGAGGAGATGCCCTCTCCCCCGTCCATCAGCAGCCGCCACAGCTCCTCGGGGGAGCTCACCCCACCGGGGAACCGGCAGCTCATGCCGACGATCACGATGGGGTCGTCGTCGGCGGCGCGTGCCGTCACGGTCTGCGACCCGGGCCACGACTCCTCGTGCGGCATCGAGCCGAGCAGTTCGGCCAGCAGGAAATCCGCCAGCGCGCTGGGGGTGGGATAGTCGTACACCAGCGTCGCGGGCAGGATCAGCCCCGTCGTCGCCGCCAGCGCGTTGCGCAGTTCGACGGTGGTCAGCGAGTCGAACCCCAGGTCCTTGAACGGGCGGTCCGGCGCGACGCCGTCCACCTCGGCGTGGCCGAGTACCGCGGCCACCCGGCCGCGCAGCAGGTCCAGTACGGCCCGGCTCCGCTCTGCGACGGGCAGGTCGGCCAGCCGCCGCCGGAACGCCCGCTCCGTCGTGACGGCCCCATCCGTCCCGCCCTCCGTCGCCCCGGCGGCCGCGGTCACCTCGGGCAGGTCGCTCACCAGCGGATAGCGCCGGATCGCGGCGAAGGCGGCGACGAAGCGAGGCCAGTCGACGTCGACGACGGTCAGCGTCGTGTCCTCGTGCTCGATCGCCTGCCGCAACGCGCGGATCGCCAGGTCCGGAGGCATCATCTCCAGGCCGACCCGGCGCATCCTGCTCTCCACCACGGCGCCGTCCGCCGCCATGCCGGCCCCGGCCCACGGCCCCCAGGCGATCGACGTCGCCGGGAGGCCCAGCCCGCGCCGGTGCTCCGCCAGCGCGTCGAGCACGGCGTTGGCGGCCGCGTAGTTGGCCTGGCCCGCGGCGCCGAAGGTCGCGGCCGTGGACGAGAACAGCACGAACGCCGGCAGGTCCAGCCGCTCGGTCAGTTCGTGCAGGTTGAGCGCGGCGACGGCCTTCGCCCGCAGGACCGAGGAGAGGTGCTCCGGCGTCATTCCGTCCAGAACCCCGTCGTCGACCACTCCCGCCGCGTGGAAGACCGCGGTCAGCGGCCGTTCCCGCGGGACCCCGGCCAGCACGGCGGCCAGGGCGTCGCGATCGGCGACGTCGCAGGCCACGACGCTGACCTGGGCGCCGAGGCCGGCCAGCTCGTCCCGCAGTTCGGTCGCGCCCGGAGCGTCCGGCCCGCGGCGGCCGACCAGCAGGACATGTGCGGCACCGGCGCCGACCGCCCAGCGCGCGAGGCGGGCCCCCAGTCCTCCCGTGCCTCCCGTGATCAGCACGGTGCCCGCGGCGATCCGCGCGGCGCCCAGCGGGGCGGCCTCCCGCTCGGCGGGCTTCTCGCCGAGCGGAGCGCGCACCAGGCGTCGGCCGAACACCCCGGAGCGACGTACGGCGAGCTGGTCCTCGCCCTGCACGCCGTGCCCCTGAGCATCGGACAGCACGCCGACCAGGCGGGAGACGGTGACCGGGTCGAGGGTCTCCGGCAGATCCACCAGCCCGCCCCACAGCCTCGGCTGCTCCAGCGCCGCGGTCCGGCCGAGACCCCACACAGCGGCCTGCACCGGCCTGGACACCTGTTCCGAACGCCCCACCGACACCGCGCCACGGGTCACGCACCACAGGGGTGCGTCGACCCCGGCGTCACCGAGCGCCTGCGCCAGCGCGACCGTCAGCGCGAGACCGGCCGGAACCCCTGGATACCCGGCGAGGTCGTGCTCGTCCAGTGCCAGCAGCGACACGACCGCGGCGGGCCTGGAGCCGTCGGAACACAGCTCCCGCAGGCGCGCGGCCAGTGCCGCCCGGTCGGGCTCGCCGACCTCGATCCAGTCGGTCTCCGCGCCCAGCGCGCCTGCCAGCGAGGTCACCCACTCCTCACCCACCGGCCGCACCGGAACCACCACGAGCAACCGGCCCCGTACCCTCGCGGAGGGCGTGGCCGTCGAGGAGGACAGCGGCTTCCAGACGGTCCGATACCGCCAGCCGTCCACGGCGGAGCGCTCCCGGCGGTCGCGGCGCCACGAGGACAGCGCCGGGAGCAACGCCTCCAGCGCGTCACCGTCGACGTCCAGCCCCTCCGACAGCGCCGCCACGTCGCCGCGCTCGACGGCGTCCCAGAAGCCGGCGTCCGCCGTGCCACCGGGCGCGAGTGCGGCGGCCGCCGCGGTGTCCGGCCAGAACCGCCGGCGCTGGAAGGTGTAGGTCGGCAGGTCGACCGTCTCGGCGCCGGTGCCGGCGAAGAACCCTCGCCAGTCCACGGCGAAGCCATGGACGTGCAGCCGGGCCACCGCGGTGGTGATGGCCTGCTCCTCGGCACGATCCCGGCGCGACACCGGGATCGGATGCGCGCCGGGCCGGTCGGTGAGGCAGTCGGCGGCGAGGGCCGTGAGAACGGCGTCGGGGCCGAGTTCGAGGAAGGTGCCGACGCCCTGCTCGGCCAGCCACCGCACGCCGTCCGCGAAGCGGACCGGCCGGCGGATGTGCGCCACCCAGTATTCGGGGGAGCAGAGCTGCTCCGCGGTCGCCGCCTCGCCCGTCACGTTCGAGACGACCGGGATCTCCGGGGGCGCGTACGACAGGCCTCGCGCGACCCGGCCGAAGTCGTCGAGCATGGCCTCCATCCGCGGGGAGTGGAACGCGTGGGAGACCTGGAGCCGCCTGGTCCTGCGTCCTTCGGCGGCGAGCCGTGCCGCGATCTTCAGGACGGCCTCCTCCTCGCCGGCGACGACCAGCGACTCCGGGCCGTTGACCGCCGCGATCGAGACCTGATGCTCGTAGCCGGCCAGCAGCGGGAGCACCTCCTCCTCGCGGGCCTCCAGCGCGACCATCGCCCCACCGGCGGGCAGCGCCTGCATCAGGCGTGCGCGGGCCGCCACCAGGGTGCACGCGTCCGGCAGCGACAGCACTCCGGCGACGTGCGCCGCGGCGATCTCCCCCACCGAGTGGCCCGTGAGGTAGTCGGGCCTGACGCCACACGATTCGAGCAGCCGGAACAGGGCCACCTCGAAGGCGAACAGCGCCGGCTGGGTGTAGCCGGTCTCGTCCAGCAGGGCGGCCTCCGCCGTACCCGCCGGGGCGAACAGCACCTCGCGCAGCGGGCGATCCAGATCCGTGTCCAGGTGGGACAGCACCTCGTCGAGCGCGTCCGCGAACGCCGGGAAGCGACCGTACAGCTCGCGGCCCATTTCCGCGCGCTGGCCGCCCTGGCCGGTGAACATGAAGGCCAGGGAACCGCGGACGGCGGTGCCGTGGACGACGGCCCCCGGAGCGACGGCACCGTCCAGCGGCTCTTCGGCCAGCGCCCGCAACCCGTCGATGATCTCCTGGCGCTCCCGTCCGACCAGCGCCGCGCGTTGGTCGAGGTGCGACCGCGAGGTCGCCAGGGAGAAGGCGACGTCTGTGGGGTGCAGACCGGGCGACTCCTCCAGCAGGGACAGCAGCCGCCCCGCCTGGTAGCGCAGGGCCTGCTCGTTCTTGCCCGACACCAGCACGGGAACGACGACGGGCTCGGCCTCCCGGACCCGGGCGGCGGCGGGCGGCGCCTCTTCGAGCACCGCGTGGGCGTTGGTGCCGCTGAGTCCGAACGACGACACCGCGGCCCGGCGCGGGTGCCCGGCGCGCACCCACTCCCTCGGCTCGGTGAGCAGCTCGATGGCGCCGCTGGACCAGTCCACGTGCGACGACGGCTCGTCCACGTGCAGCGTCCTGGGCAGCAGGCCGTGCCGCATCGCCATGACCATCTTGATCACGCCGGCCACGCCGGACGCCATCTGGGTGTGCCCGATGTTGGACTTGACCGACCCCAGCAGCAGCGGACGGTCCGCGTCCCGTCCCTGGCCGTAGGTCGCGAGCAGCGCGTGCGCCTCGATCGGGTCGCCCAGCGCCGTCCCTGTTCCGTGGCCCTCGACGACGTCGACCTCCGCCGGCGACACCCCGGCGTTGGCCAGCGCCTGCGTGATCACCCGCTGCTGCGACGGGCCGTTGGGCGCGGTGAGCCCGTTGGAGGCGCCGTCCTGGTTGATCGCCGACCCGCGGATGACCGCGAGAATCGGGTGCCCGTTGCGCTCGGCGTCGGACAGCCGCTCCACCAGCAGCAGGCCGACGCCCTCGGCCAGGCACATCCCGTCCGCCGAGTCGGAGTACGCCTTGCACCGGCCGTCGGGGGCCATGGCCCGCTGCCGGCTGAACCCGATGAAGGCATCGGGGGTGGACATCACGGTCACCCCACCGGCCAGTGCCAGTGAGCTCTCGCCGTCACGCAGCGACCGGCAGGCCATGTGCAGCGCCACCAGCGATGACGAGCACGCCGTGTCCAGCGTGACGGCCGGCCCCTCCAGCCCGAACAGGTACGACACCCGGCCGGACAGCACGCTCGGCACGGTGCCGGTGACCAGGTGACCTTCCAGGCCCTCCCCCTGCCCGGTCATCGCCGCGCTGTAGTCCGCGTAGCTGGAACCGATGAAGGTGCCGGTCAGGCTGCCACGCAGCGCCGAGGGGGCGATCCCGGCCCGTTCGACGGTCTCCCACGCCGTCTCCAGCACCAGCCGATGCTGCGGATCCATCGCCAGCGCCTCACGCGGCGAGATCCCGAAGAAGTCGGCGTCGAACTCCGTCGCGTCGTGGAGGAAGCCGCCCTGGGTCGAGTACGTCTTGCCGGTACGCTCCGGGTCGGGGTGGTAAAGCCCCTCGACGTCCCAGCCACGGTCCCCGGGGAACTCGGAGATGGCGTCGACGCCGTCGAGCACGATCTGCCACAGCTGCTCCGGCGACCGGACCCCGCCCGGGTAGCGGCAGGCCATCCCGATGATCGCGATCGGCTCGTCCGAGGTGGCCCGCACCGGGCCGGCCACTGCCGCCGATCCGGCCTGCGTCCCGGCGATCTCGGCGCGCAGGAACTCCGCCAGCGCCTCCAGGTTCGGGTGGTCGAACACCAGCGTGCTGGGCAGCGTCAGGCCC
>NZ_JBEXUE010000422.1:0-8633 GCF_040614275.1 Streptosporangium sp. NPDC006013 | reverse complement strand
GCCCGGTGGCCGCCGAGCAGAGCGTGGACGGCGTCGGCGACGCCGAGGGCCAGGCGCTGAACGGCAACCTGAACCAGCTGAAGAAGCTCAAGGCCCCCTGCCCGTGCGGTACCCGGACAGAGGTAATCCTCCGGGTTCGGCCGAGAAGGGCACCCTGAATGCCGCTAGTGTGCTTGCCGTCTGATTTCCCTGCTGCCTAAGGCGGATGCGATCGTGGCGGACGACTACGCGACAACTTTCAAGATCGTCGATGTTGACGGTGACGGCCTCATCTCGGTCCCCGAGCTGACCAGGCTCATGGAGGTGCTCGGCCAGCCGATCACCCCCGAGGCGGCCGCGGCGGCCGTCGTCAGGATCGACCAGGACGGTGACGGCCTCATCTCCCTGGATGAGTTCGCCGGCTATCTCGCCCAGACCAGGGGCTGACCGACCTGATCCGATCGGGGTGCCCGGACCCTGAACCGGGCACCCCGTTCAGGTCCGGTCCCACCACCGCCGGCGCCCGACCGGCCTCGGCCTCGGCCTCGTCACCGGCCCGGCCCGCCCCGCCGGCTCGGGTTCCGCCGGCAACCGGTCTCACGGCCGCCTCCCGTACCCCTTGGCCAGGCACGGGACCGCTCAGCCCCGATCAGTCCCTCCCGTCGAAGACATCACATGTTGCATTTGAGACAAGAACAAGCGTTTGCTAATTGTCCAAAGTGTCAATTAGGTGAGAATCTGAGGCGCACTCCGACAGGAGGGTCCATGGCGACAAAGGAACACACCCGGATCGCTGTCCCCGGCTTGAACGGCCGAAGAACGAGATCTCACGACCAGCCCGACCAGCGGCTGTGGCGTTCGGCTCCGGCCAACGTCGCCAGGCTCCTGAGGCCGGGCCTGGCCCAGGTCGCGCACCAGGTGATCGACGAGATCACGGCGCGGATCCCCGAGTATGCCCGGCCGGCCGACACGAACTACATCAAGGTCATCAGGCTGGCCGTGGACGAGGCCCTGCGCCAGTTCGTCGACCGGATCGAGAACCCCAACGCGCCGTGGGAGCCCGACGTCTTCCGGACGATCGGGCGCGGCGAGGCCAACGAGGGCCGCAACCTCGACCCCCTGCAGACCGCGATGCGCCTGGGCGCCCGGGTCGCCTGGCGGCGGCTCACCGAGCAGTCCGAGCAACTCGGCCTCACCCCACAGCACCTCTACGACCTGGGGGAGGCCATCTTCGTCTATCTCGACCAGCTGGCCGACGCCGCGGCCGAAGGGTTCGAGGAGGCCAGGGTCCGCGCGGCCGGGGAGATCGAGCGCCGCCGCCACCGGCTGATGGACCTGCTGCTCAGCCAGCCGGCCGCGTCCCCCGACGCGATCGCCGACCTGGCCAAGACCGCCGGATGGCGGCTGCCCAAGACCGTGGCCGGGGTCGCGCTGGAGGAGCATCCCGGTGGTTACCGTCCCCCCTCGCTGCCGCCGGACGTGCTGGCCGGCCTCGACCGGCCGGGGCCCTGCCTGATCGTGCCCGACCCTGACGGCCCAGGGCAGGCCCAGACCCTGGAGAAAAGCCTGCGCGGCTGGAAGGCGGCCGTGGGTCCCGCAGTCCCGCTGGCCGCCGCCGCGACCTCACTGCGCTGGGCCCGCGAGGCGCTCGACCTGCACAGGCGCGGCGTGCTCACCGAGCAGCGCGGCCTGCTCCGCTGCTCCGACCACATGGCCACGCTGATCGTGTTCAAGGACGAGGAACTGGTCACCGCGCTCACCAAGGTGCGGCTGGCGCCCCTGGCCCATCTGCGGCCCAACCAGCAGGACCGGCTGGCGGAGACGCTGCTGGCGTGGTTGCGGCACGGCCGGGGTGCCGGGGAGGTCGCCGCCAGGCTCCACGTGCACCCGCAGACCGTGCGCTACCGCCTGCGGCAACTGGAGGAGCTGTACGGCGACCAGCTCAGCGACCCGGACGTCCGGTTCGAGCTGGAGATCGTCCTGCGGGCCCGCCAGTCCGCCGCCGCCGGAACGGCCTGATCACCTGGGGAGGAGAGGTCAGGAGCCGCGCGGGGCCACCAGTCCGGATTCGTAGGCGAGGATCACGAGCTGAGCGCGGTCACGGGCGTGCAGCTTGGCCATGGCTCGGTTGATGTGGGTTTTCGCAGTCTGCGGGCTGATCACCATGCGCTCGGCGATCTGGTCGTTGGACAGGCCCCGCGCGACCAGGACGACGGCCTCGCGTTCGCGGTTGGTCAGTTCTTTCAGCCCCGTGCCGGTGCCGGTGTCGAGCGGCTGGGTGACGTACCTGTCGATGAGCCTGCGGGTGATCGACGGGGCGAGCAGCGCGTCGCCGCGCGCGGCGACGCGTACGGCGTGCAGGAAGTCCTCCGGCTGGATGTCCTTGACGAGGAATCCGGCTGCGCCGGCGCGCAGCGCGTTGAAGACGTATTCGTCAAAGCCGTAGTTGGTCAGGATGACGACGTGCACCCCGGCCAGGGCCGGGTCCGCAGCGATGCGCCGGGTCGCCTCGATGCCGTCGACGACCGGCATCTGGATGTCGATGAGCGCGATGTCGGGCAGATGTTCCCTGGCCAGGGCCAGGCCCTCCATCCCGTCGCCGGCCTCGGCCACCACCTCGATGTCGTCCTCCAGGTCGAGGAGCGCGCGGAATCCGCTGCGCAGGAGCGGCTGGTCGTCGACCAGCAGGACACGGATCATGACGTCCGGTCCACGGGAAGTTCAGCCTGGACGGTGAAGCCTCCCTCGCTGCGTGGCTCCGCGCTCAGCCGGCCGCCGAGGGCGGTGACTCGTTCGCGCATCCCGAGCAGCCCGACGCCGGGCACCGGGGCGGTGTCCGGCGTGGCCCTGCCGTCGTCATCGATGCGTATCGCGAGGGCGTCCGGACGGCAGTCGATCCGGACCGACGCGGTAGCGGCGGCGGCATGGCGGGCGATGTTGGTGAGCGACTCCTGAACGATCCGGTAGACGGTCCGGCTCACCGCGGCCGGCACGTCGTGTTGTTGCCCTTCGATCGTCAGCGTCGCGTCCAGGCCGATGCTACGGGCCCGTTCCACCAGTTCCGGGACGTGGTCGAGCCCACGCGGCGGGGTCGTGTCGTCCTCGCGCAGCGCCTGCAGGGTCGCGCGCAGTTCCCGGGTCGCCTCACGTCCGGCCTGCTGGATCGCCAGCAGGGCCTCCGGCACCTGTTCGCCACGCCTGCGGGCCACGTGGACGGCGACTTCGGCCTGCACCTTGATGATCGAGATCTGGTGGGTGAGCGAATCGTGCAGTTCCCGCGCGATGTGCAGCCGCTCCTCATCGGCGCGGCGCCGCGCGGTCTCCTCCCGGGTGCGCTCGGCTTCCTCCGCCCGCCGCTCGGCCTGCCGCAGTGCCTCGCCCGCGGCGCCCGCGGCGATCAGCCAGGCTATCTCCAGGGCGCCTCGGGCCTGCGCGAGCGCCTCGCCCGTGTCGTGCAGCCCCGAGGCCAGGGCCGCGAGGGGGAGAGCGGCCAGCATGAGCACGCTCACCGCCACCGTGATGGTGCGGTGTCCCGCCCGTACGGCCGCGTACACCGCGCACAGGTACGCAACGGCAGGCACGTCGAAACCGGTCGCCTGGTAACCCACCGCGCACAGCCCGGTGACGGCCAGGACGGGAACCGGAGCCCGGCGGCGCACGGCCAGCACCAGGCCGCCGGCCACCAGCAGCGCGTAGCCGAACAGGTCGAGGTTCGTGGCGGAGTTCTGCCCGGACAGCCCGGTGACCAGCAGCGTCGCCGCCACGCAGACGGCGATCGCCCAATCTTTGACACCGGCCCGTCCCGTACCCATGCGCGCACCTTAGCCGGATGTCCGCGCGGGCGACTCCTGCGCGCGGATGACCGGCCGGCTACCGCACACGCGGTACCTTCGCGGCTCCTGCGGCGTCCGCGGTAGCCGGCTGCGGCGTCGGCGGCAGCGCGAATCGCCTGCGTCCGCCGGACGACCTGCGGTGGGTCCGGCGGGCATGATCAGGCGACGTCCACTCGCAGCAGGAGAAGGAGCACCTCATGTCAGTCCGATTTGTGCTTGCGGTGGCCGGAGCCACCCTGATCGAAGGTTTCGAGCTTGCCGCACACGTCTTGGTCCAGCCGGACCCCGCCAGTGCTTACACCTTGACCACCGGGCGTCTCTGGTCCTTGGTCGCCGCGCTGCTGGGGCTGGCCGGCGTGGTCGTCGGCGGGCTGGCTCTGGCCCGCTCCACCGGTCGTATCGGCACCGGCAACGGGCGAAGGGGGGCCATCGTGGCCCTGGTGGCGGGGCTGGCCGGTGCGGTCGTCGGCGGGCTGGTGGTGGCCGCCGCCGACGGTGGTCCCGGCACCGGCTACGGCATAGTCGGGGGCTACGTGGCCCTGGTGGTCGGGCTGATCGCCATGGTCCTCGGCGGGCTGGCGCTGGCCCGCTCCCGCCGCACCGGCGCCCCTACCGGCCCCGGAACAGCCTGAGCCGGTCCTCGCCGATGCGCTCCCTGAGCGCGTGGTCCTCGACGCCGAGGTCCTCGGTGGGCGCCAGGGCGAGCACGCCTACCTTGCCGACGTGCTCGTTGAGCTGCACAGCGCGGGCGGCGTCGCCGGTCTCGGCGAGCGGGTAGACGGCCGACAGGGTGGGATGCAGCAGGCCCAGCGAGAGCAGCCGGTTGACCTCGTGGCACTCCTGGTAGTTCGCCCCGTGGGAGCCGACGATCCGCTTGAGCTTCATCCACAGGTGCCGGTTGTCGTAAGCGTGGTCGTAGCCGCTGGACGACCCGCACGTGACGACCGAGCCACCGCGCCGCGCGACGTAGACGGAGGCGCCGAAGGTGTCCTGACCGGTGTGCTCGAAGACGATGTGCGGGTCCTCGCCGACCTGGCGGCGGACCTCGGCGCCGAACCTCCGCCAGGCCTTCTCATCGTCGAGATGCTCGAACTGCGAGCGGTCCACCACGTGTTCGCAGCCCATCCTGCGGAGCAGCTCCGCCTTCTCCGCGGAGCTGACGACGCCCACCGGGATGCCGCCGCCGTTCCTCACCAGCTGCACGCCGTACGCGCCGAGCCCGCCGGTCGCCCCCCAGATGAGCACGACGTCGCCCTGCTTCATCCGGGATCCGCGCTCGCTGACCAGCATGCGGTAGGCGGTGGACGCGCACAGCATGTTGCAGGCGGCCTCCTCCCAGGTCAGGTGCCTGGGCTTGGCCAGCAGCTGGGTGGACTTGACCACCGCGAACTCGGCCAGCCCGCCGTAGTTGGTCTCGAACCCCCAGGCCCGCAGGTCGGAGCCGAGCATGGAGTCGGAGTGGCTGATCGGGTCCTGCTCGTCGACGTAGGCGGGCGAGACGACGACCCGGTCACCGATCTTCCAGTGCCGTACCGCGGCGCCCATCCGGACGATCACCCCGGAGGCGTCCGAGCCGAGCACGTGGAAGTCCTTGTCGTGCCGGGGGTCCTCGCGCCCGAACCGCTCCAGGAAGGCGAAGGTGGGGATCGGCTCGAACATGGCCGTCCACACGGTGTTGAAGTTGATCGCGCTCGCCATGACGGCGACCAGCACCTCGTTGGGGCCGAGCTCCGGCATGGGCACCTCGCCCACGTGGACGGATCTGGTGATGTCCTTGTCGACGCCGTTCACGCCGTGCCTGCTCCGGCCGAACATGCCCACCTCACCCTTGCGGGTGTGCGCGGCCCTGAAGGTCGTGGGAATGTCGAGCCGCGCGAGCTCTTCGGGATCGGCGCCGTCGACGACGGCCTGTGCGAGGGTCATTCCTGGCCTCCAAGGTGAGCGGCGATGACTTCGACGTGCGGCGGATCGAGCAGGTTGAGGTGGTGCGAACCGGGGATCGTGACGATCTCCAGTGCCGGGCTGAACGGGCCGAACCCCCGCGAGGGGTCGTCGGCATGGGCGTAGCGGACGTCCTCCACGGCCCACGGGGTCGGTTCCGTCGAGCGGTAGAGCAGCACCCGCCCCGGGTAGCTCCCCGCCCGGTACGCCTCCAGCGCCCGGGTGTCCTCGTGCGAGGTGATCTGGTGCCGCAGGATGGCCTTCCCAAGCAGGTCCAGCACCCCCGACTCGGCGACGCGCGCCTCCACCAGCGCGAGCTGCCCGGCCTCGTCCAGGGCCACCAGTTCCTCGCCGGCGAGGCGGACCCGCACCCCGTAGGTCTCGTCGAGATAGGCGACGAAGTCCGTGTACCGCCGCGCGACGATCTCCGCCCGCTCCGCCGCCTCGACCTCGTCGGGCAGACCCGAGTCGATCATCGCGACCAGTTCCACGTTCTCCGCCCCGAGCCGCCGCGCGATCTCGAACGCCAGGATTCCCCCGAACGACCAACCCCCCAGCCGGTAGGGGCCGGAGGGGCACACCTTCCTGATCTCCTCCACGTACCGGGCGGCCCGCTCCTCGACCCCGGCCTCGGGACCGAACACGCCCATGTCCGCCGGCCGCTCCAGCCCGAACACCACCTGCTCGGCGCCGAGCAGCCCCGCCAGCAGCGAGTACACCCCCGTGGTCCCACCCGCCGGATGCCCCAGGAAGAGCGGCACCCGCTCCCCCGCCTCCGTAGGGCGGGCCGCCAGGTAGGCGTGGGCGGCGGGGGTGAGCGGGCGGACGAGGCCACGGGCGGCCTCCTCCTCGTCGATCCCCCGTACCAGGTCGGCCACCTGGGCACCGGTCCGCAGACCGGCCTGTTCGCCCTCGCCCTCGCCCTCGCCCTCGGCGAGCGCACGGCCCGTCTCCCGGCCGAGGACGTCGAGCAGGACCGGCAGGACGTCCTCGGGAATCTCCTCGGTCACCCCCGGCTCGCGCCCGAGTATCCGGGTGAGCGCGGCGACGACCTGCCGCTCCGCCGCGTCCCTCGGCTCCACCTGGCGGGCCGGGGCCGCCGTGCCGCGCAGGCCGAGCTCCGCGGCGACGGCCATGGCCACGTCCCCGAGGGTCGCCCCCTGCAGCATCGGCGCGGCGGGCACCACCACCCCGAAGTCGTGCTCGATCGTGCCGCGCAGCCGGGTGGCCGCCAGCGAGTCGAGGCCCGCCTCGGTGAGCACCGTGTCCTCCTGGAGCCAGGCGACGTCGAACCCCAGCACCGCCGCCGTCCGCTCCCTGATCTTGCCGACCACGATCTCGACGGCCCTGCCCGGCTCCATGTCGGCCAGGGCCTCGGCACCCGCCCGGCCTCCGGCGCTCGCCCCCGCGCCCGCCAGGTCGGCGAAGTACGGCATGCGCGCGATGCCGGGGAACAGCTCGACGGCGGTCGCCACGTCCAGCCGCAGCACGCCCGCCGCGTCCGCCTCGGCGGCGAGAAGTGCCTCCAGCGCCTCGACTCCCTCGCCGGGCGTGATGGGCGAGACGGCGGGCGGCGCCGCCTGGCTCGCCCCGCCGACCTCGGCCCAGGTGCCCCAGTTGATCGTCGTTCCCGGCAGTCCCTCGGACCTGCGCAGGTCGCAGAGCGCGTCCAGCCAGGCGTTCGCCGCCGCGTAGGCGGCCTGTCCGGGCGAGCCGAGCAGCGCGGCCGCCGAGGAGAACGCCACCCACCAGTCCAGGCTCGCGTGCCTGGTCGCCTGGTGCAGTGCCAGGCCACCGTGGACCTTGGCCGACCAGACCCGGTGCAGGTCCGGCGAGCCCACGTCGACGACGAGGCGGTCGTCCAGCACGCCCGCCGCGTGCACCACGCCACGGAGCCACACCCCTCCGTCGATCACGGCCCTGACCAGCCGTACGGCGACCCCCGGCGCGGCCAGGTCGCCGGTCACCACCTGGACGTCGACGCCCAGCTCGCGCAGCCGCTCGATCTCGGCGGCCCCCTCGGCGGACGGCCCCGACCGCCCGCCGAGCACGATCCGCCCCGCGCCCCGCTCGGCCAGCCAGCGGGCCACGACCAGCCCCAGGCCGCCGTACCCTCCGGTGATCAGGTATCCCCCGCCGCGCCGTACCACCGGCGTCGCCCTGCGCCGCCCGACCGTGCCGGCCCCGTGGGCCGCGCCGGCACCGGCGCCGGGGTCAGGGCCGCCCGCCAGGTCGGGTACGGCGGCGAGACGGGCGGTGTACCGGATGCCGAAGCGCCAGGCGACCTCATCGTCCGGCTCATCGTCCGGCTCGTCGGCCGGCTCGTCGGCCGCCAGCTCCGTCAGGAGCGACTCCGTGTCGTCGACGTCCACCAGGCAGGCTCGCAGCTCCGGATGCTCGAAGGCCAGGACCCGGACCAGCCCGCGCAGCGCGGCGGCCCCCGGGTCACCCGGCTCCCCGTCCAGTACGGCCTGTGCCCGGTCGGTGACGATCCTCAGGCGGGTGCCGGCACCGCCGCCGGGCCCCTCACCGGCCCGCGGTCCCACGAGTTCGCGGACGATCGCGGTCACCGCGAGGAGCAGCGCCTCGCTCCCCGCCGGGGTCAGCCCCGCGGGGACGAGCAGCACGACCTCGTCACTCGCCGGTAGTCCGGCCGGGGGCGAAGGTACGAGGCGGGTCGCGGCGTGCGGGGCGGGTCGCTGGGCCGGCACCAGGGACGAGGCCGCAGCAGGAGGCGGGGAGAGGCAGGGCATCGTGAGCGTGCGGGCGGCGTGCCCGGCGGCGGTCCCCCGCCGTGATCCTCTCGCCACTCCGCTTCCGGCCGTATCGGTCCCGGAGGAGGTCTCGGTGGGGCCGGTGGAGGTCGGCACGTGCGAGGAC
>NZ_JBEXUE010000421.1:0-8635 GCF_040614275.1 Streptosporangium sp. NPDC006013 | reverse complement strand
GGCGACGCGACGCGGCTGTCCGCCGTCGCGACGGTCAACACGACCGCGGGGGCGGTCGGCCCGGTGCTCGGCGGACTGCTGACCTCCTGGGCCGGGTGGCAGGCCATCTTCTGGGTCAACCTGCCGGTCATGCTGGGGGCGCTGACGCTCGCGTGGCGCGCGATCGGCCCCGAGGAACGACGGCCCGCACGCGGGGGCCTGGTTCGCGCGATCGATCCGGTGGGGGTCGTCCTGTTCGCGGTGACGGTGGTCGGCTTGCTGGATCTGATGCTCGCCCTCCCGGGGGTCTCGGTTCCCGGCTTGGCCGCCGTGGTCGTCGCCGGGACCGGGTTCCTGTGGTGGGAACGGCGTGCCGCCGAGCCGTTCGTGGACGTCCGCGCGCTCGGCGCGGCACCCGGGCTGGTGCCGGTGCTCGGCACGTTCGTGCTGTTCAACCTGGCCTATTACGGCGCGTTCTACGGGCTGCCGCCGTGGTTGCAGACCGCGCTCGGATTCGACGCGGCGCACACCGGGCTGTTGATCATGCCGATCGCGGCCACGAGCGTCGTGGCGACCGTGCTCGGCGGTCCCGTCATGCGCCGGCTCGGCGTCGGGCGGACCCTGCTGGCCGGCGGCGGGCTGCTGCTGGCCGGGGTCGCCGCGATCACCACGTTCGATACGGCGACGCCCGCGTGGGCCATCGTGGTCGACGGCGTGGTGCTCGGCGTGCCGTACGGGCTGTGCAACCTCGGGCTGCAGAGGCTGATGTACGAGCGCGCGCCCGCCGGCATGTCCGGTGTGGTCGGCGGCCTGTTCCAGTCGGCCCGCTATGTCGGCGCGATCCTCGCGGTCGGGCTGGTCGGCGCGTTCGCCCCCGGCGACCCCGCCATGCCCACCGACCCGCGCGCGCTCGCGGTGGCGATGACCGCCGTCGCGGCGGTCGTGATCGTCATACTCGCCTGTGACCTGCGACGATCTCGAAGCGATGAGGTAGTATCCATGAACCGGACGGCTGATCCGCGATGATTCGACCCACGATTGTCAGCATGACCATGACCGTGCCCCGAGATGCCCGCAAACCTGGCCGGACGGTGTCCAGTCGGGTCTTCGCCCTGCTCAACGCCTTCTCTCCGGAGCGGCCCGCACTCCGCCTCGTCGAGCTGACCGCCGCCACCGGGCTACCGGTCTCGACCGTGCACCGCATCGCAGCCGAACTGGTCGAGTTGGGGGCGTTGAAGAAGGGGCGCGACGGGACCTACCGGATCGGGCTGCGCATGTGGGAGCTGGGCTCGCTGTGCCCGCAGCCGCGCACGCTGCGGGACGTGTCGCTGCCGTTCATCCATGACCTCTACGAGGCCACGGCGGAGAACGTCCACCTGGCGGTGCTCGACGGCGACGAGGTCCTCTACGTCGAGCGCGTGTGGGGACCCCGCTCGGTCGGCGTGGCCAGCCGCGTCGGCGGGCGCCAACCGCTGCACGTCACGGGGGTCGGCAAGGTGCTGCTGGCCTACGCGCCGCACGAGCTGCGACAGGCCGTGCTCGCGGCCGGGCTGAAGCGCTACACGCCGCACACGATCGTCATGCCCGGCCTGCTGATGCGGGCGCTGCAGGAAATCCGCGAGACCGGCATCGCCCGGTGCGCCGAGGAGCTGGCGCTGGGCACGGCCTCCGTGGCGGCCCCCATCCACGGGCCCGACGGCCGGGTCGTGGCCGCGCTCTCCGTCGTCTCGCACACCGTCACCCACGCGCGGTCGCTGGCAGCGGTGGAGCCCGCGCTACGGCTGGCGGCGAAGTCGATCTCCCGCGAGCTGGCCAAGGGCTACACGGGCGGGCCGGAGGTCGGCGGCCCGCCCGGCACCGTCACGCCGATCCGGTCAGCAGCGCGGTAGCCGTCCCCGCCCGGACGGCCGCGGCGTCCCCGGGCGCGAGCCTGAGCGCCGCGACCGTGCCGAGCGGGTCGGTGTCGGCGAGTTCGAAGGGGTAGTCCGTGCCGACGAGCACGTGGTCCACGCCGAAGTCCTCGACGAGCCGCCGCAGCAGCGGGGTGGAGAAGGTGGCGGTGTCGTAGTAGAGGCGGCGCAGATAGTCGCTCGGCGGGCGCGGCGTGGTGCGGGCGACCGGCTTGCGCGACCAGCCGAGGTCCAGCCTGCCGAGCAGGGACGGTAGGCACCCGCCACCGTGCGCGAGGCACAGCCGCAGGTCGTGCCGCTCCAGGACACCGCCGAGCACGAGCCGCGAGACGGCGAGCGCGGTCTCCATCGGGTAGCCCGCCAGCTGGGGCAGCCAGTAGTCAGCGAGCCGCGGGCCGCCGGGGACGCTGTTGGGGTGCAGGAAGACGAACGCCCGGCGCTCCGCGAGGAACTCCCACAGCGGCTCGTGCACGGGATCGTCCAGTTCCCTGCCGAGGCCGCGGGTGCCGATGGCGATGCCCGTGCACCCCAGCTCGTCCAGGCAGCGACGGGCCTCGTCCGGCGCGGCCGGCGTGCCGAGCGGTACGTACCCGAGCGGGTCGAGCACCCCGCGATGCCCGGCGAGGAGGTCGGCGAGCGCGTCGTTGCCACGGCGGACCACGGCGAGGACGTCCCGCTCGTCGGCGACGTCGGCGCACGTCACGAACGGCGGCACCGACACGAGCTGGCGGGTGACACCCGTGCGGCGCATGTCCTCCAGCCGCTCGGCGACGTCGTACTGGGCGGGCGGCAACGGGATCGGCGCGCCCTTCGGTATCCCGGACACCAGCGGGTCGATCCTGACCACGCCGCCGGCGAGGCCGGACAGGTCGGCGAGGCCGCGGCCGGACAGCCAGGTCAGCAACGGCGTCGGCAGCGCATGGGTGTGCACGTCGATCACCGGACCGGGCACCGGCGTGATGTCGCTCATCCGGCCACCTCGGCGAGCCGGGCGCGGTCGAGCCGGCCCATGACGTCGCGGAGCAGCCGCTCGGCCGGGACGACGGCGTCGATCGTGACGGGGGCGTCGCGCAGCGCGTCGCGCACGGCCTTCTCCACCGTTTCCCTCGACAGCGTGTCCAGCGGCGCGACGCCCTCGACGAGAACGGCGACGCTCGCGGGGCCGGTCGGGACGACCGCCACCGGATGCCCGGTGTGCCGCGACACGGCGGCTTCCAGGTCGCTCGGACACACGTAGGCGTCTCCGATCCGCAGCACGTCCTGGACGCGGTTCACATAGTGCAGGCAGCCGTCGGCGTCGCACCGGCAGACGTCGCCGGTGCGCAGCCACCCGTCCTCGACCGACGTGCCCGCGGGGAAGGCGTAGGCGTGCGCGGTGGTCGGGCCACGCACCCACAGCTCCCCCGCCTGCCCCGCCGGTAGGTCACGGCCGCCGGGACCGCACACACGGACCTCGGTCCCGGGGAACGGCACGCCGAGCGAGGAGCGGAGTCGCGGGTCCAGGTGGTCGGCCGGCCGGGTCCACGCGATCGTCTTGGGCACCTCGACCTGGCCGAACACCCCGCACAGCACCTCGCCGAACAGCGCGTGCGCACGGTCGATCTCCTCGTCGGTGAACGAGGCCCCGCTGTAGACCACCAACGCCAGGGACGACCAGTCGTGCCCGGCGGCACCGGGGTGGGCCAGCAGGGCGCGCAGCGCGGGCGGCATCGCCATCAGCACGGTCGGGCGGTGCCGGGCGGCGGCCTCCAGCAGCGCGTCAGGGCCAGGACGCTCCGGGACGACGAACGTCCCGCCCAGCATCAGCGTCGGCAGCACCATGTTGCCGAAGCCGCCGGACACCGACTCCGGGCACAGCACGCGCGGCCGTTCCGGCCACGGAAGAGTGTCGCGCAGCGCGGTCGCCGCCGCGCCCAGCACGCCGCCGGACAGCTCGACGCCCTTGACCGGCCCGGTGGTGCCGGAGGTGAACGCCAGCCGTACCACCGCGCTCGCGGGCGCGGCCGCACGTACGGCGGTGCCAGACTCCCCTGCGGCGGTCAGGTCGCGATCGGTCAGCACGCGCACCTCCGGATGGGCCCGCAACCACGCGTCCAGATCCGGGTCGCCCGGCTCGGTGAGTACGGCGTCCGGCGCGACGAGGTCCAGCCGCTCGGCCAGTGCCGCGCCGCGCAGGGCCCCCGGCGACAGCGCGGCCGAGCGGTGGCCCGCCACGTAGCAGGCGGCGTTCACCAGCCACTGCAGCGGGTCGTTGGGCCGGATCTGCAGCACCGTGTCACCCGGCCGCAGGCCGGCCCCGGCCAGCGTGTCTGCCACGCCCAGCACCAGCCGCTCCGCCTCGCGGTAGGTCAGCCCGGCGCTTCCGTGCAGGAACGCGACGTGGCCAGGACGCGCGCGCAGCGCGTCGAGCACCAGCCCGCCGATCGCCGTCACAGCCGCTCGTCCGGCATGACCGTGCCGCAGGACTTACAGGTCCTCGCCGCGACGTCGCCGTAGAACCGCTGGTAGGCGCCTGCCACCGGGTCGGTGCGGTAGTCGCTCACGTGGACGGCCTCCTCGTGGAGGAACTCATCGCAGGCGGGACAGAACCAGCGGAAGCGGTCCAGCTCGCCCGGCCGCCGCAGCCGTTCGATGACCAGCACGAACGCGTCCGGCGCGAACCGGGGCGAGTGGGCGATGCCGGTCGGCGTGAAAATGGTCCCGCCCTCGGGGATCACCGCGATGTCCGAGCCGCCCTCCGGCTTGCGGTAGTGCAGGTCCATGGAGCCCCGCACCATGAACATCACCTCGTCGCTCGGGTTGAGGTGGAACTCGCTGCGGTATTCGCGGCCACGGGCGAGGAAGGCGAGCGACTCGCTCTCCTGCCACAGCACCTTGACCCGTTTGCCGGTCTCCTGCAGTTCGCCGGCCGCCTTCCGCAGCTCGACGATGGGCATCTGGCTGGGGTGCATGGTTACCTCCTGGTGTGCTGCTCAGCCGAGCAGGCCGATGTCGTACACGATCTGGCCGCCGATGACGGTCATCAGGACCTCGATCGCGCGGAGTTGGTCGTCGGGCGCGGTGAGCGGGTCGGCGCTGAGCACAGCCAGGTCGGCGAGCGCGCCCGCGGTGAGTCGGCCCTTCACCTCCTGCTCGCCGGTGTGCGCGGCGCCGGACGTGGTGTAGAGGCGCAGGGCCTCCGCCCGGGTGACCGCCTGCGCGCCCCCCACGACGTCGCCGGCCGCATCGCGCCTGGTCGTCATGGCGTAGATGTTCTGGAACGGGTCGAGGGCGTTGATCGGATAGTCGGTGCCGGCCGCGACACCGTCGAGCCCGAGGCCGTCCACGAGGGCGCGCAGCGGCACGGCGGCCTCGGTGCGGGCGTCGCCGAGGTGGCCGGCGATGGCCGCCCGGTTGCGCCACAGGAACGGGATCTGCGCGGCCACCTGGACGCCCAGCGCGCGGGCGCGGGCGATCTGGTCAGGCTGGATCAGGCTGGCGTGGATGAGCACGTCCGGCTGGAGGCCCCGGTGCCGGGTGGCCTCATAGACATCGAGCG
The DNA here is from genome assembly GCF_040614275.1 of Streptosporangium sp. NPDC006013. Lineage (NCBI taxonomy): Bacteria > Bacillati > Actinomycetota > Actinomycetes > Streptosporangiales > Streptosporangiaceae > Streptosporangium > Streptosporangium sp. NPDC006013. The sequence goes on along the minus strand of NZ_JBEXUE010000421.1, from coordinate 3,208 downwards.
CGACGTCGATCGCGGCGTCGCCCACCACGTGCGTGCCGACCGCCCAGCCCGCGCGGTGCGCCGCGCCGACCAGCTCGGCCAGCCGGTCCCGGTCGGCGATCAGCTCGCCGTGATAGCCGGGACGGGTGAGGTACGGCTCGCGCGTGGCCGCCGTGCCGAGTGTCATACCGCCGTCCACCTGGAGCTTTATACCCCGGGTGAGGTAGTGCTGACCAATGGGCGCGGGCGGGCCGGAGGCCAGCGCCGCCTCCCAGTCCGCGAGCGGGAGCGACGGGTTGAGCTCGCCGGTCGGCGTGACCATCGCGGCCACGCGGAGCGTGGACCGTCCGTCCATGGCCAGCCTGCGCACCGCCTCGACGTCTCCCGGCGGGAGCGTACCCGCCACGACCGAGGTGATGCCGCGCCGGTTGAGCACTCGCATGGCGGCGGTGAGCTGGGCGGCCCGCTCCTCGCGGGTCCAGTCCGGTACCACCCGGGCGACGGTGTGCATGGCGCCCTCGACCAGTCTGCCGTCGTGCCCGTCCGGGTCGATGCCGGCCCGTTCCAGCGCGGCGGTGCTGGCCGTCGCGGCGTGGCCCTCTGGCAGGTACACCGGGCGTCCGCCCGCCGCGCGGTCCAGCTCGCGCCGGTCGGGCCCGCGGCCCTCGGCGAGCTGGAGCGCCGGGTTCCACGGCTGCCCCTGCACCCATGCGCCGGGTTCGCGGGTGGCGGCCAGTGTGGCGATCCGGTCCAGTGCGGCGTCGAGCGTGCGGACGCCCGCGAACGACACGGTGTGCCCGTCCATGCCCGCATTCTCGAAGTGGCAGTGCGAGTCGGTCAGCCCGGGGATCACGGCGCGGCCCGCGAGCCGTACCACCCTGGTGGACGGGCCGGCCAGGCGTCCGACGTCGGCGTCCGGGCCGACCGCGGACACCCGGCCACCGGTCACCGCGACCGCCTCGGCGACCGTGCCGCGCGCGTCCAGCGTGTGCACCCGGCCGCCGAGCAGGACCAGGTCGGTCATGACCGGATCACGGCGGCGACGCACTCGACCTCGACCTGCACGCCGGTGCGGTGCGGGGTCGCGATGACCGTGGTCCGCGCGGGAAAGTGCGGGCCGCCCTCGAAGAACTCGCGGTAGACGGCGTTGAACACCGGGAAGTTCGCCACGTCCCGCACGAAGCAGGTGCACTTGAGGATGGTCTCCCGGCTGCCGCCCGCCGCCTCGACGACCGCGACCAGGTTGGCGAGCGTCTGCCTGACCTGCTCGGCGAAGTCGTCGGAGACGATGGTGCGGGTTTCCGGGTCAAGCGGCCCGGTGCCCGAACAGTAGATGGTGTCGCCGTGCACGATCGCCTGGGAAAGCGGTGCGGCCGTTCCCGTGGAGAAGCCCACGGTGGGTGCGTTGCGGGTGCTGACGGCTCGGATATCGGTCATTGTCTGCTCCTTGCGAGTCGGACGTGCGGATCGCGGTGGGGCGGCCCCCGTCACGAGATCTCCATGATGACGGCCTTGGGTTCGGTGAAGAACTCCCGGCTGTACGTTCCGCCCTCGCGGCCGACGCCGGAGTTCTTCGCGCCGCCGAAGGGCGCGCGGAGGTCCCTGACGAAGAAGCAGTTCGCCCAGACGGTGCCGACCCGCAGCGCGCGTGCGACACGATGGGCGCGGGAGAGGTCCTGGGTGAACAGCATGGCGTTCAGGCCGTACGGCGTGTCGTTGGCCGCCGTCACCGCGTCCGCCTCGTCGTCGAACGGGAGCACGACCACGACGGGCCCGAAGATCTCCTCCTGGGTGACCCGGTCGCGCTGCCCCGCGCCGACCACCACGGTCGGCCGCACGGCCCAGCCCTCGCCCACGCCGCCCGTGTGCAGCCGCGCGCCGGCCGCCGTCGCGATGTCGAGGTAACCGGCCACCTTCGTGAAGTGCTCACGGGAGGACAGCGGGCCGATCTGCGTCGCCGGGTCCTTTGGGTCGCCGAACACGAGCGCGTCGGCCGCGGCGGTGAACCTGGCCAGGAACTCGTCGTACACCTCGCGCTGCACGTACAGTCGGCTGCCGGCCAGGCAGACCTGCCCGCTGTTGCTGAACACCGCCTGGATGGACCAGCCGACCGCCTGGTCGAGGTCCGCGTCGGCGAAGACGATGTTGGCGCCCTTGCCGCCCAGCTCCAGGCTCACCGGGGTCAGGTTGGCCGCCGCGGCCTTGGAGATCAGCCGGCCGGTGGCCGACTCGCCGGTGAAGGTGATCCGGTCGACCAGCGGCGACTCGGTCAGCGCCTGGCCCACCGAGTTCGGCCCGAACCCGTGGACGACGTTGAGCACGCCGGGCGGCAGGCCGGCCTCGATCGCCAGCCGGGCCAGGATGGTGGCCGAGGCGGGCGACTGCTCGGCGGGCTTGAGCACGACCGTGTTCCCCCACGCCAGCGCGGGCGCGACCTTCCAGCTCGCCATCATGAGCGGGAAGTTCCACGGCGCGATGGCGGCCACGACGCCCGCGGGGTCGTACTGGGTGTAGGCGTGGTGCCCGGTCGGCATCGGGAACGTCTCGGCGGGGGTGATCTGGGCGTGGTCGGCGAAGAACCGGAAGTTCCGCGCCGCGCGGGGGACGTCGTGGCCCGCGGTCTGGGTGATCGGCTTGCCCATGTCCGTGGTGTCGGCCGCCGCCAACTCGTCGATGTGCTTCTCCAACAGGTCGGCGAGGCGGTGCAGGATCGCGCCGCGCTCGGCGAAGCTCATCCGCGGCCACGGGCCCTCGTCGAAGGCCGACCGCGCGGCGCGTACGGCGCGCCCCGCGTCGCCGGCCGAGCCGAGCGCCACCGTGGCCCACGGCTCCCGCGTCCACGGGTCCACGGACTCGAACGCCGTCCCATCGGCTGAGGCGACCTCCTCGCCCGCGATGACGTGCCCGAACGATTCCACCACTGGTCCTCCTCTTTCTCGTTGTGTCGTAAACTCTCGGCGTGCGACCAGCGCACGCTCAACAGGCGTTTTCCATTCGGCGGGAAACACGGTCAGCGGCCACGCACCGCGCGCGACCACTCCGCCCACCGCCGCCCGAACTCGGGCGAGCGCACTGCCCGGATCTGTTCGGCGATCTCCCGGTCGACCGCCTCCGCGAACCCGCCACCGGCCGCCGCGGCGATCAGGCGCTTGGTCGCCCTCGCCGGCCGTTGCCACCGCTGCGGCTGCTCTTGCGCCATGTGGAAGGCCGGTGGTGCCGCGGTCTACGC
>NZ_JBEXUE010000420.1:0-8678 GCF_040614275.1 Streptosporangium sp. NPDC006013 | reverse complement strand
GTGCGACCGGAGCCCTCGACGAGGGCTCCGTTGATCCAGTGAGTGACGTTCTTCACGAGGCGACCTCGGCGTTGACGGTTTCGAGCACACCGACGATGATTCCGAGACCCTCGGCGGCCTCCTCCATGGTCAGGGTGAGCGGCGGGGCCATGCGGAGCACGTTGCCCCGCAGCCCGCCCTTGCCCGCCAGCAGGCCGGCCTTCCTGCTCTCCTCCATGAACCGGCCGGCGAGCGCCGGGGAGGGTTCGCCCGTCGCCGGGTCGACCAGCTCGACGGCGAACATCAGGCCCCTGCCGCGGACGTCGCCGACGATCGGCAGGCGCGGCGCGGCCTCGCGGAGCCCGTCGATGATCAGGGCGCCGGTCCTGGCGGCGGCGGCCTGCAGGTCGTGGTCGAGGACGTAGTCCAGGGTGGCGTTGGCCGCGGCCATGGAGATCGGGTTGCCGCCGAAGGTGGCCAGCCCGACGGCGTGGAGGTTGTCCATCAGGTCACCCCGGGCGACGACGCCACCCACCGCGAAGCCGTTGCCCAGCCCCTTGGCGAAGGTCATCATGTCGGGCGTGACACCGTGGTTCTGGATGCCGAAGAAGGCCGAGCCGGTACGGCCCCAGCCGGTCTGCACCTCGTCGGAGATGAACAGGATCCCCTCGGAGTCGAGGACCTCCTGGTAGGCGGCGAACAGCCCGTCGGGGGCCATGGTGAAGCCGCCCACGCCCTGGATCGGCTCGGCGATCAGCGCCGCCACGTCGTTGGAGACGGCCGTGGAGAGCACGTGGCGCAGGTCGTCGACGCAGGCCTCGATGTAGCCGGCGTCGGACAGGCCGCGGAACTGGGCGAGGTGCCGGTCGGCTCCGTGCAGGAAGTGCACGTTCAGTGGCGACAGCGAGTTGTTCTTCCAGGAACGGTTGCCCGTGACGCCGATCGTGCCGAAGGAGCGGCCGTGGTAGCTCTGCCGCATGGCGAGCACCTGGTCGGACTTGCGCGCGTAGGTCGCCAGCAGCAGCGCGGCCTCGTTGGCCTCGGTGCCGGAGTTGGTGAAGAAGACCTTCGCGTCCTGGATGCCGGAGAGCCTGGCGATCTTCTCGGCCAGCTCGACCTGACCGCGCAGCAGGTAGACCGTGGAGGTATGCACGACACCGGTGGCGAGCTGCCGCTCCACGGCCTCCCGCACCTCGGGCACGTCGTACCCGATCATGTTGGTCAGAATGCCCGCGAAGAAGTCGAGGTAGGTCTTGCCCGACGCATCGACTACTCGGTTGCCCTTGCCTGAGACGATCTCGATGGGCTCGTCGTAGTAGAGAGCCAGCCAGTTGGGCATTACCGCGCGATGGCGCGCAAGGAGGTCCGACATACATCGAGTATCACCGCTCGGAGCCACCTCCTCATACCCGCAACATGTCGGCATATAGTCGCCAAACCCAGCACACTGTCAGGCCGGTACGCCCATGCCGGCGTGCCGATCCACCCAGCCGATCCGCCCGGGCGTCGGCCGGCGGCCCGGCACGCCGTGGCGGCGGCCGGAGAGCCCCTCAGCCCTCGGTCTTCACCAGGTCGGTGTCCGAGGCGGCCGTGACCACGGGCGCGGGCCGCAGCACCAGGAACGCCAGCGTGGCGGCGGCCAGTGTGAAGGCGACTCCCACCCAGGAGCCGAACGACATGGCGGAGACGAACGCCTCGCGCGCGGTCTCGATCACCCCCGGATCCCCCAGCCGCAGCGCCTCTCCGATCGACTCCCTGGCGCCGGCCGGGGCGTCCGCGGGCATCGACGAGGTGTAAACCCCGGCCAGCACGCTGCCCAGCACGGCGATGCTCAGCGCCATGCCGACCTGCTGGACCGTGTCGTTGAGCGCCGACCCGACACCGGCGTGCGCGGGCGGCACCGCGCCCATCAGCGTCGCGTAGGCCGCGGGACCCGCCAGGCCGCCGCCGATCCCCATGAGCATGAGACCGGAGATCAACATGCCGTACCCGGTGTCGGCGGTCATGAAGGCGAGCACCCCGAAGCCGGACGCCATCACGGCGAGGCCGACGGCGACCAGCACCCGGTTGCTGACCTTCCGCCCCAGCCCGGCACCGACCCCGTTGAACAGCGCGGCGGCCACGGCGTACGGCAGCAGCGCGAGACCGGCCCGCATGGGACCGTAACCCAGCACGAACTGCAGGTACTGGGTCAGCATCAGCAGCAGCGCGCCCGTGCCGAACGACATCAGCACGATCGAGAACGAGGAACCGCTGAAGTTCCGGTTGCGAAACAGCTCCAGCGGGAGCATCGGATGGTCCGACCTGAGCTCCCAGATCACGAACGCCCCCAGCGCGAGCACCGCCACGCCGGCGGCGACCAGCGACTCCGCCGAGGTCCAGCCCGCCGTCGGAGCGGAGACGACCACGTAGACCAGGGCGCTCATGCCGGCCGTGGACAGCACCACGCCGAGCGGGTCGAGTTTTCTCGCCGGACCACGTGACTCGGGCATCAGCAGCACCGCCGCGACGACCGCGACGACCGCGACGGGCGCGTTGAGCAGGAAGATCGATCCCCACCAGTAGTGTTCCAGCAGGAAACCGCCCAGTGTGGGACCGGCGATCACACCGACCATGGCCACCGCGCTCCACGCGGCGATCGCCTTGCGGCGCTCCTCCTCGTCGAAGACGGTGATCAGGATCGACAGGGTGCTCGGCATCAGGATGGAGCCGCCGACGCCCATCAGCGCGCGGGCACCGATCAGCTGCCAGGGCTCGGTGACCAGCACGGCGACCAGCGAGGCACCGCCGAACAGCAGCAGGCCGATGACCAGGAAACGCTTACGGCCGTAACGGTCCGACAGGCTGCCCGAGGTGAGCAGCAACCCGGCGAAGACAAGGACATAGGCGTCGATGATCCACTGGATGTCCGCGGGGGTGGCTCCCAGGTCGACCATCAACGCCGGGATGGCCAGATTCAGGACGGTGTTGTCCACCACCAGGACCAGCAGGCTCAGACAGAGCACTCCGAGGATCCACCAGCGCCTCGGATCGCGTTCGACTCGTACAGTGTTCGATTCCACTCGCACACTGTATGACAGGCTCGCACGGTGTACTATCGGATTTATGCTTGGAGCGTGAAACAGCACTTCAGCTCCGTCTGGACGCGCGAGCCGCGCACCGCCAAGAGTCCGGGGCTCGATCGCGCGCAGATCGTGCGCGAGGCGATGGCACTGCTCGACGCCGAGGGGCTGGACGCACTGAGCATGCGCCGCCTGGGCGCCAGGCTCGGCTCGGGGGCCACCAGTATCTACTGGCACGTGGCCAACAAGGACGAGCTGCTGGAGCTGGTCCTCGACGAGGTCTACGGCGAGCTGACGGTCCCGGACGTCCAGGAGACCACCTGGCGCAACTCCGCCGCCTCCTTCGCGTACAGCATGCGCCAGATGCTCTTCAGGCACCCCTGGGTGACCAACCTCATCGGGACCATCCCCGGCATCGGCCCCAACGCGATACTGCTGATGACCCGGCTCGTCGCCACCTTCGACCACGCCGGGTTCCGTGGCCTCGACCAGGACTACGCCGCCTCGACGCTCATGGCCTACGTGTCCGGGGTCACCCAGCCCGAAATCTCCTGGCGGACCATGATGGAGCGGACCGGCCTTGAGTCCAACGAGCTGAACGCGGCCATCCAGCCGGCGGTGGAGAAGGCCGCGGCAGGCCACCCCGGACTGGCCGCCCGCTACGCCGAGTTCAGGGAGATCGACATCGAGACCGCCAGGGCGCTCAACTTCGAGTTCGGCCTGACCTGCCTCCTCGACGGCCTGGAGGCCCGCCTGAACCGCGCGGCCTCGGCACCGGCCTCGGCGGACCCCGGCGCGACACCGCCCCCGCGGCCGGGCATCCATTAGCGATCACCTCCTACCCTGTGCAGACGACGCCGCGGGCCCCGATACCGCAGGGACACGGATGGCAGGTAAACAGCATGTAAAAGGGGGACCACGCGTACTTACATTCTGATCAGATACTCTCTGTGTGTGCTCCCTACAGTCGCCGACGTCCTCGCCCTGGACACCGTTCGCCGGGGCAATCCACAGGTCGTAGCGGGAGCTGACCGGCTGGACAGCCGGGTGCGCTGGGTGCACGTGGGCGAGGTCACCGATATCGCCCACCTGCTACGCGGAGGCGAGCTCGTGCTCACCACCGGCATAGCCCTGCCCGACGACCCCGACAAGCTCGCCGACTATGTCGCCGAGCTGGCCACCGTGGGTGCGTCGGGGCTGATCGTGGAGCTGGGCCGCAAGTTCATCAAAGAGTTGCCCCGTGCCGTGATCAACGCCGCCGAAGTGCACGGCCTGCCCCTGGTGACCCTGGCGATGGAGACACCGTTCGTGCAGATCACCGAGTCGGTGCACGCCCGGATCATCGACATCCAGCTGGAGGAACTCCGCGCCTCCAAGCAGTTGCACGAGGTCTTCACCGAGCTGTCGGTCGAGGGCGCCTCCCCCGCGAGGGTGCTCGGCCAGGTCACCCGGTTGTCCGGACGCCCCGCGCTGCTGGAGAACCTCGCCCACCAGGTCCTGGCATGCGACACCGCCGGACGTGACACGGGCACGCTACTGGCCGGCTGGGAGACGCGCTCCCGCTCGGTGGCACCCCACCCGCGGACCGCCTACGACGCGACCTCAGGCTGGCTGGTCACCATGGTCGGCGCCCGGGGCCAGGACTGGGGCCGCCTGATCCTGCTCTGTGACAGCGAGCCAGGGCCGCACGACATCGTGCTCGCCGAACGCGCCGCGACCACCCTCGCCCTGGGCCGCCTGCTGGAACGCCACCAGGAGTCACTGGAGCGTCAGGCACACGGCACGATCATCACTGGAATCCTGACCCACGCGTACGCCGACCCCGAGGAGGCCGCGGCCCGCGCCCGTGCGGTCGGCGTGCCGCTCACCGGTCGCAGGCTCATGAGCGTGGTGCTGCGCCTGGCCGAGTCGGCGGAGAAGCCGATGGACAGCCAGGAGCAACTCGCCCAGCTCGCCGAACTGGGCGACGCGGCCGCCGCCGCCTGCCGAGAGGCTCGCCTTCCCGCCCTGATCGGCGCCCTGGACCAGAACCGGGTCGGCGTCCTGCTCCCCCTGCCACCGCGCGTCCTCCCCGAATCCGCGCTGACCATGCTCGCCGACCACCTGCGCACGGCCTTCACGACCCCCTTCGTCCTCGCCGCGGGTTCCGTGGTCGAGTCGGTCCGCGACGTGCGGCGGAGCTTCCTGGAGGCCGAGCAGGTCGCCGACGTGGCCGTCAGGCAGCCCGACGGCCGCGCTTTCTACCGGCTCCCCGACCTCCGTCTGCGGGGCCTGCTCCACCTCCTGCGTGACGACGCCCGGCTGCAGACCTTCGCCGAACGCGAGCTTGGCCCGCTGCTCGCCCACGACGCCCAACGCGGCGGCGATCTCACCAGGATCCTCCGGGTCTACCTCAACGCGGGCCGTAACAAGGCCCTCGCCGCTCAGCGGGCGCATCTGTCACGCCCCGCCTTCTACGACCGTCTCCACAGGTTGGAACGCGTCCTCGACACCGATCTGGACGATGTCGAGTCCTGCCTCTCCCTCCATGTCGCCCTGCTGGCGCTGGAGTCCTTCCGGAGAGACAATCCCCGCCCCTGAAAGGTCCCCATGCCCGACATTCTCATCCCAGAGCCCGCCGATCTGGCCCGGATGACCGCCGCCGCCGGGGCGTTCTCCGTCCCCACCGGTGACGTGCAGCTCTCACCGGACGAGCTGGAACCCGACCAGATCCTGGCTGGTTCCCCGCGCGTTTCGTCCATCGAGCTGTGGTCCTCGCCGGATGGCGGGCAGAGCCGGGGCATCTGGGAGATCACGCCGGGCACCGTGGCCGATGTGGAACGTGACGAGATGTTCGTGGTCCTGTCCGGCCGCGCCACGCTGGAGGTCGACGGAGGTGCCACCCTCGAACTCGTCCCCGGCTCGGTCTGCCTGCTCGCCGAGGGGGCCAAGACCGTCTGGATCGTCCACGAGACCCTGCGCAAGGTGTATCACTGCATGGGCTGACCAGATCGGTCGTGGGTCGTACGGAACCGAGCTTCCGTACGACCCACGACCGTCCGTTTACCCCGATCACCGCTTTCCCCGACGACCGAATGCGGCGATCCGTCCCGCGGTAACTCCTGCGGACTTTTCCGGGTCTTCCTGAACCGACTTCGTACGCGAACTGCACTAACCGTGTCTGTCGGATGCGGCATCCATGCGAACGGGGTCATCCACGCAGATGTGGAGATCCCAGCGGCGCGGACGCGTCAGGATCGCCCCGAGGATGACACCGAGGATCACGCTTGCGATGATCACGATGAGAATGCTCAGCCCCATGACGGCTGCCTCTCGGAAAGATGTGCCGCTTGATCTGAGGAAATGCGGCCTACTGCACCGTAGCGTCGCATTCTCGCTGTCGCAACGAAACGGCCAGGGACTAATCCTTATTGACCAGGACCGTTGACCCGGTCGGGACCGTCGCGGGCATGTGAATTCTCCCGCGGGTGACATGCCCCTGCGTGAGCAGCAACACTTTCTTGGGATGTTTCGCGCGTTTCGCTCCCCTCGCCCCGTAGATCTCGGCACGATGGTGCACGAACTCTGAAACCAACGGGGAGAGATATACATGTCGCGACGCCTTGTCGCCGGATTCACGGCCCTAGCGCTCACCGCCACAGCGATTCCCGCTGAGGCCGAGCAGGCGAGTTCGGGGTTTCCCTCCTCCGCGTTCCCACTGGGTGTGAGCATGGCCACGGTGAAAAACCAGCAGAGTGTGGCACCGGGCATTGATCTTTTCAGCGTGAAGCACGGCAAGTCCACACAGGGCTGGACAGTCTCCGCCCTCATGCCCAACGGCCACGACGACGGCCGCCTGGACACCGCTCAGACGGTCGCCGAGGCCGTGGAGGCGGCGGGGTTCACTCCCAGCATCCTGCGGATCGTGCAGCCCGCCGCAGCGGACGCCCCGGCTGTGGAGCGATACATGGTCAGGATCGGCCTGTGGTCATTCGGCAAGCGGGCCGAGGCCGACAAGGTCGTGAAGGAACTCAAGGAGCAGGGCATCCGGGCCAAGACCGACTATCTCGGCGACGACGGCACCGAGACCACCGGCCCCTGGAACATGAGCGTGCTGATGGTCGACCCGAAGGTGTTCAAAGGATCCTTCAAGACGAGCGTCGGCAAGAGCGTGGCCAAGCGCGAGACCACCAGCTCGATGTCGAAACTGACCGGCGCCATCGCCGGGGTCAACGGCGGCTTCTTCAACATCCACACCGCCAAGGCCCTTCAGGGCGACCCGGTCGGTGTCTCCGTGGTGGGCGGCAGGCTGCTCAGCGAGGCCGTGCCAGGCCGCAGCGGCCTCGTCATCACCCAGGGCCGTAAGGCCCGGATCACCGAGTTGCGAACCCAGGTCACCGCGATCTCCTCGGACGGCACGAAGGCCGAGGTCAACGGCATCAACCGGGCCGCCGGAAGCGACGAGCTCGTCCTCTACACCGAGGAATTCGGCAGCAAGACGGCCACCGACGGCGGCATCGAGGTCGTCATCGACGCCCAGGGCCAGGTCGTCAAGGTCCGCCAGGCCGGCGGCATCGTCGCCCGGGGCACCTACGTGCTTCACGGCACCGGCCTGGCGGCCGTCTGGCTCCAGGAACACACACAGGGCACCTGGATGAAGCTGGACACCAAGGTCATCGACCTGCGGACGCAGCGGGCGATACCGCTCACCCCTGATACATACATCATGGGCGGCGGGGTCGGGCTGGTCAGGAACGGCCGGGTGCGCGTCACCGCGGCAGCCGACGGACACGCCTCGGTCAACATGATGCTCCGGCGCCACCCGCGCACGATGGTCGGTGTCAACAAGTCGGGCGGGCTGATCCTGGCCACGGTCGACGGGCGCAACCCGGGTATCTCCGTGGGCGCCTCGATGGTGGAGGCCGCTCAGCTGATGCGGTGGCTGGGCGCCAAGCAGGCCATCAACTTCGACGGTGGTGGCTCCAGCGTGATGGTCGTCGGCCACAAGCCCGTCAACCGGCCCTCGGACGGCGCGGAGCGGACCGTGGGCGACGCCCTCTTCATCACGCCCTGACGAGCGGCGCTCCAACGCGAGAAGCCCCGGTCCTCATCGGCCGGGGCTTCTGGTTCTCCGTAGGCGTACGGCGGCTCTCTCAGCCTCCGGTTCCGAGGCACGTCTTGGAACTCCGTCCCTGAACCCGGGGGAGCCTCCGCTTCAGATTCCAGGGTATGAGAGTGAGGGCCCAAGGCCGGCCTCCCGTTCGGAAGCTCCCCGGAAAGCACGAAGGCCCCCACCAAAAGGTGAGGGCCTTCATAAAAGATTGTCCGGCGGCGACCTACTCTCCCACACCGTCCCCGGTGCAGTACCATCGGCGCTGAAGGGCTTAACTTCCGGGTTCGGAATGTAACCGGGTGTTTCCCCTTCGCCATAACCGCCGTAACTCTATGAAACACACAAACACTGTTTGCTGTCTCAGAATTGCCTAGTGGACGCGAGCAAGACCTTGATCTGGCGCTGCTCCGGACCCGGCGAAGGGACAGAGCGCTGCACAGATCAAGCATGTTGCTTTGTGGTCAAGTCCTCGGCCTATTAGTACTGGTCAGCTCCACACATTACTGCGCTTCCACTTCCAGCCTATCAACCCGGTCGTCTACCGG
>NZ_JBEXUE010000419.1:0-8683 GCF_040614275.1 Streptosporangium sp. NPDC006013 | reverse complement strand
AGCGCCTCGGAGTGGAGCGGATGGGCGTCGGCCTCTGGCTCTCCCCGAGCGTCGCCGACCATCTCCACGATCGAGTCGATCGAGTTCGACGAGACCGGCCTGCCCCCGGAGATCGACAGGGCGGTTCCGGTGGTCGCCCCCGGGGCGACCGTCTCGCCACCGCCCAAGGGCACCCTGTGGGGGCGTATCGCCTACGCCACCGCGCTGTCAGAGACCGTCGAAGAGTGCCGGGCGGCGCTGGACGCCGCCGAGGCCGTCCTGAAGGTGAGGGCAACAGCGTGACCGCCGTTATCGAGAACGAGAAGAACATGCCTCCGGAGCCCCCGGCCAAGCCGGACGACGGGGTGTTCGTCACCCTGCGGGAGACCCCGCGCGCCGTCAAGGCGCTGCTCTTCGGCGGCTTCATCAGCAGGCTCGCCGCGTTCATCCAGATCTACCTGGTGCTCTTCCTGACCGACCGGGGCTTCTCCGCCACCCAGGCCGGGCTGGCGCTGGGCGTGTACGGAGCCGGCGCGGTGGTGGGCTCGTTCGCCGGCGGATCGCTATCCGACCGTCTCGGCGCCCGGACGGTCACGCTGATCAGCATGGGCGGCTCCGCACTCCTGATCGTGTCCATCCTCTACGCCCCGACCTACGCGCTGCTGCTCGCCGCGGTCTTCCTGGTCAGTACGGTCGGCCAGTTCTACCGGCCGGCGGCCCAGACCATGCTGACCGAGCTGACGCCGAGGCACCGGGTCGTGATGATCACGGCGATGTACCGGCTCGGCCTGAACCTCGGCATGACCGCCGCCCCGCTGATCGGCGCCGCGCTGCTCTCCGTCTCCTACAACGCGCTCTTCTGGGGCGAGGCCGCCGCGGCGCTGATCTTCGGCGTCACCGTGATGTTCGCACTGCCCAAGCGCGCCGCGCACGCCGCGTACGTGGCGAAGGAGCAGGAGGCGGTGGCGGAGGAGGCGGACCCGGCAACGCAGGGCCGCTCCGGCTACCTCGCGGTGTTCGCCGACTGGCGCTACAGCGTCTACCTGCTCGCGATGCTGCTCACCTCCATCGTCTACTGCCAGTACACGGCCACCCTGCCGCTGGACATCTCCGCCGCCGGGATCAGCCTGTGGTGGTACGGCGCGGCCGTCTCGCTGAACGGCTTCATCGTCATCACCTGCGAGCTGGCGATGACGAAGGTCGTGCAGAAGTGGCCGATCCGGCTGACCGCGCTGCTCGGCCTCGGCCTGGTCTCGGTCGGCTACGCGATCTACGCGATATCCCCGCTCCCGATCTGGTTCATGATCGGCACCCTGGTCTGGACTCTCTCGGAGATCATCGGCGGGCCCACCACGTTCGCCTACCCCGCCCTGGCCGGCCCCGAACGGCTCCGCGGCCGCTATATCGGCGCCATGCAGAGCGTCTTCGGGCTCGGCACCGCGATCGGGCCGGTGATCGGAACCCTGGTGTGGTTCCAGGTCGGACGCTCGGTGTGGCTGTGGGCGGCCCTGGTCTCCGCGATCGCGACCGTGGCGGGCCTGATCGGCATGCGTGACCCGCACAAGGCCGATGAGTCGCGGCCCGCGACCGCCTCGGCGACATGAACGGAGGGGTGAGATGCTCAGAATCGCTGTTGTGGGCGGTGGGATCGCGGGGGCCATGCTGGCCTGGCGGCTGTGCGAGGTCATCAGGGGCAGCGCCGTCCACCTGTACACCGGAGAGCCGCACAGGCGGGCCGACGCCAGCTCCGCCTCAGGCGGCCTGACCAGGGCGTTCGAACCGGATCCCGCACTCTGCCTGGAGGCCGCCGACAGCCTGGCCGAGCTCCAGTCGAGTCCGGAGCTGCGCCAGTGGGCCTCCTACCGGGAGACCGGCTCGGTATACCTGCTCCCCGGTCTGGGGCCGGGCACCGAGGGCCTGGTGGAACTGGTGCGCAGCCGCCTGCCCGGCTCGATCTCCCTGATCGGCGGCGAGGAGCTCAGCAGCCGCGGCACGTTCCGCGAGCTGCCCGAGGGAAGCGTGGCCGTCGTCGAGAAACGCGCCGGCTACCTCTCCCCGAACGGCTTCCGCGACCGGCTCCTGGTCGAGCTCGCCCGGTCGGGCGCGTTCGTCACCGACGGGCAGGTCGACGGGATCACCGCGGAGGCCGAGGTTCGCCCCGCCGAGGGCAGCCCGGCCAGGTTCGACGCCGTCGTGGTGGCGGCGGGGGCCTGGACTCAGGACCTGCTCGCCCGCACCGGCCTGTCGGACGCGGGACTGCGCACCAAGGTGATCCAGTACGTGCTCGGGCCCGCGGCCGGGAGGAACCCCGGCGCGTTCGTCGACGACACGTCCGGCCTGTACGGCAGGACGTACGCGGAGGGAAGGATCCTGCTCGGACTGCCCACCGACAGATGGGACATCACCCCTGGAACCGTGTCGACCGACCCCGCCCTCACCAGCAGGATCCTGGACGTCGCCGAGTCCAGGATCGGGTACCGCCCGCCAGGTGTGGGGGTCAGGGCCGTCACCGCGGTCGAGTGCTACCACCCCACGGGCGGGCTGTCGCTGCGCCCCCTGGCGAAGGGCGTCTACACCTTCACCGGGGGCAGCGGCGGCGCGGGCAAGACGGTGCTCGCCGCGAGCCGCACGGCCGCGCGAAGCCTGGTCAGGTCACTGCGCTGACCATGGGAAGAGGGCCTGGCCGGGGCGCGGTGAACGTCACCGCGACACCCGGTCAGGTCGTCGCGGTGAACACCAGATAGCAGTAGTCGTCCAGCATCTTCGCCAGCGGCCGGCCAGGGCGGCCCAGCCGCACCGCCAGCGCCTCCTCGCCGAGACCGGCCTCCGAAAGGAGGCGCCGCGCCCACTGGCGGCCCAGCCGCAGGTGCGCGCGGTAGGCGTCGGCCGTACGGGCACCGTGCAGGGCGTCGGCGATGGCGGCGTCCCAGGGCATCAGCGCTCGCGGGCGCAGGGCGTGCAGCATCTTGGTCGCCGCGGTCGGTCCCAGCGAGCGGGGTCTGGATCCGGGGGCCGCCCGCATCGCCGCGAGGTCCGCGTAGCACTCGCCCACCGCGTCGATCTCGGCGTCGCCCAGCTGGGCGAGTGCGACGTCCCGGCCGGGAAGGCGATCCCGCCAGCGCTCCCACCAGGCGCCGGTCTCCGCACAGAAGACGTCCGGCTCGCCCTCGCGCGGGTAGCGCAGCCGGCACCCCCAGGCGTTCAACCAGGTCAGCAGTGCCCGGCGATGGGCCGCGAGCGCCGGGTCGACCCACGGCCCGGTCGCCAGCAGCAGCCGTTCCCAGGACCGCTCGGCCGCGGTGTAGCCGGCGAACTCGCCGACCGCCGCGCGCAGGCGCTCCAGGTCGGGCCCCCCGTCCGTGACGGAGCCTCCCGGGCCGGGAACGGCGGAACGCGATCCCATCTCCCACGACGGAGTCGTCATGGTCACCGGCCGGTCAGCGGCGGCCGGCTCCGGCCCCGCATCAGCGCGGCCAGCAGCCGTTCGGTGCGCTCGTTCGGCTCCACCCCGAGGTCGGTGCGGAGCCGGTGACGGCACACCTCGTACCAGCTCAGGACGCGGCCGAGCTCGTCGAGCTCGCCGTGCATCATCATCAGGGTCTGGTAGGTGGCCTCGTGGTGGGGGTCGACGTCGAGGGTCCGGCGGCACCAGTGCATCGCGGCCGGCCAGTCCTCTCGCTCCAGCGACTCGCTGCGCAGCGCGGACAGCGCGCGCAGGGCGGTCCCGCGCATCCACTGCCGCTGCTCGTTGATCCAGCCGCCGGTCTCGCCGGTGAGGAAGTCACCGATGTAGAGGTCGGCGGTGCGCTGGAACCAGGCGATCGCGGTGTCGTGGTCCTTGGCGACCCAGGCGTCCCGGCCCCGGTCGAAGGCGCGCTGGAACTCCTCGATGTCCACCCACGCGCTGTTCGTCCGCAGCAGGTAGCCGTGGTTCTGGTGGAGCAGGGTGAAACCGTCCCTGTCCTCGAACTCGTTGAGCACCCGGCGTACGCCGTGCACGGCCACCTTGAGCGAGCTGGAGTGGTGGTCCGCTCTTTCCGGCCAAAGCACCTCGTGCAGCCGGTCCCGGTGGACGAACCGATCACGGTTGACCAGCAGGTACTGGAACAGGGCTCGGGCCTTGCCGGCGCGCCAGTGTGACACGGCCTGCCCGTCGACCTCCAGACGGAAGTTGCTCAGGCAGCGGGCGACGACCGAGGGCGTGCCCTCGTCGGCTCCGGGGTTGTGGGGGCCAGGTACCGCCAATTGTTGAACAGGCATGTTCGCTTCCCTCAGGAGAACGGACTCCGCCGCTCGCGGAGTCAACCGCGGACGCCGAAATACGTCGTGTACGAGTGCGGTGCCAGCACGACCTGGATGTGATAGGGCATGCACTCGTCGTGCATTCTGAACATCACCGTGACCTCCGGATAGGAGGTGGTCATGCCAAGCCCGGCGAAATAGTGGTCGGTGGCGAGGACGAGACGATAGAGCCCGCGCTCCATGAATTCGTCCATCCATTCTTTTACGTTTCCCTCGATGTCGGTCTCTCCCTCGGAGACCTGCTGCCAGTCCGCGCCCACGGCTCGCTCCAGGCGAGCTCGGACACCGGCCGCGGATCGGCCGTAGACGCCGTCAAGTGCCTGCGTGGCGATGCTCATGGTGAGGATACCCATCTTCTGGTCGGGGCCGCGTGACCCGTATCACGCGACCTCGGTCCCATCAGGTTCCACCGGAGCGTTATCCGTCCGCTTTCGGCCCGCTATCCATCGGCTACCGCTCCCTATCTTTTGCCGGCGAATGGGGCGGATGCCGGATCAGAAGAGATCGGATAAAGGCTGGATAGGGGGGCTGCCTACGTTTTGAAGCAGACAGGCGAACAGCAGCCAGAAAGACACGACAAGAGGTGCAGAAAATGCGGAAATTCGCTAGCTCCAACGCTCTCCGGTCCATCGTCGCCGCCGCCGCCATCCTGGGGTGCCTCGGCCTCACCGCCGTCCTCCCCGCGGTCGCCGCCGGCGGGTCCCCGGAGACCGTGGTGCTCGCCAGCAACACCCCCTGGGGCTGAACTCTGCACCCCCTGCCCGGTGGTCACCGGCGGCGGGGATTCGCCGGAGCGGTCGGAGCCGTCCAAGGCCCGGCCGCTTCTTCGCGTCTCAAACCCACCCGTTAGTCGCAAGTCAGGTCAGACCTTAACAAACCCCCCTGGTTCTCCACCCGGCGACGTTGTATGATCCCGGGCAGACAGCGGTTCATACACATAAAATCACCCGTCGTGATCACTGGGTTATATGTTCAGGATTATGGGCGGTTGGGATTCGGTATATTTTCCCTGGGTTTAAGTTAATGGTCAGGTGCCTGACGTCTCTCTTACGCCAAACCATGCGGTGATTTACTGGACAGGCCGCGACTCTGTAAGGAGATTCGGGTGGAGTATCGGATCCTCGGTCCTCTGGAAGTCGTGGCCGGTTCCCAGCGCCTGGATCTGGGGGCACCCCGGCAACAGGTGGTTCTCGCCTGTCTTCTGCTGGAGGCCAATCGCATGGTCACCATCGGGCGACTGACCGACGCGATCTACGGTGACGACCTTCCCAGCACCTCGCGCGCGCAGGTGCAGATCTGCATCTCCTCACTCCGGCGATTATTCGCCGCCCACGGCAACCTCGACGTCATCGCGACCCATTCCCAGGGATACACCCTGCGGGTCACCGAGGGGCAGCTCGACTCCCAGAACTTCGAGAACCTGCTGAGCCAGGCCCGCCAGGCCCGCGAGAACCGCAACCCGGACGAGGCGGTCAGACACTACCGGGACGCGCTCGCCCTCTGGCGGGGCCCCGCCCTCGACGGCCAGGAGAGCCGGCTCGTGCAGGCGGCGGTCAGCAGGCTGACCGAGCGCCGGATCAACGCCAACGAGGACTGCGTCGATCTGGAGCTGGAACTCGGCAGGCACCACGAGCTGGTCGGCGAGCTCAGCGAGCTGGTCGAGGAACATCCGCTCAGGGAGCGGCTACGCGGCCAGTTGATGCTCGCGCTCTACCGCTCCGGGCGCCAGGCGGAGGCGTTGACGGTCTACCGCCGCGCCCGCCAGACGATGATCGACGAGTTGGGCATCGAGCCCAACGAGAGCCTGCAGCAACTCGAGTACGCGATCCTCACCTCCGACGAGAGCCTTGACCCGCCGGAGCGGCAGCAGCAGCAACAACCACAGCAGCTCCAGCGCCACGGGGAGCCGAACGAGGTGCCGGTCGCGCACCGGACCGTGCCCCGGCTGCTTCCCACCGACATCGCGGACTTCACCGGCCGGATCAAACTGGTCGAGGCCATCCGCAGGCAGCTCACGTTCGCCGCGGAGGACCGGCAGCGACTCGCCGTGCCCATCATCGCCGTGGTCGGCAAGCCGGGGATCGGCAAGTCCACGATCGCGGTGCACGTCTCGCACAGCGTCGCCGGCCGCTACGAGGACGGCCAGCTCTTCGCCGACCTGCACGGAGGGGAGTCGCGCCCGCTCGGTTCCGGGCAGGTGCTCGAACGCTTCCTGCGGGCGCTGGGCGTGCCGGGCACCGCCATCCCCGACGGGGTGGACGAGCGGGCGGAGATGTACCGCGCGCTGCTCGCCGGACGCAGGATGCTGATCGTCCTGGACGACGCCAGGAGCGAGAGCCAGGTGCTGCCCCTGCTTCCCGGCAATCCCGAGGCCGCGGTGATAATCACCAGCAGGACCCGGCTGGCCGGCCTGCCCGGTGCCGCCCACCTCGACGTGGACCTCTTCGACTCGCGGCAGTCGGTCGACCTGCTCTCCCGTATCGCGGGCGTCGAACGGGTGCAGGCCGAGCACGAGGCGGCGGCCCGGCTGGCGGACCTCTGCGGTCACCTCCCGCTGGCGCTGCGCATCGCGGGCGCCAGGCTCGCGGCCCGCCCGCACTGGACGATCGACCAGCTGGTGGGCCGGCTGGAGGACGAGACCCGCAGGCTCGACGAGCTCAAGCACGGGGACCTGGGCATCAGGGCGAGCATCTCCCTGACCTACGAAAGCGTCAGCGAGGACGCGCGGAGGCTGTTCAGACGCCTGGCCATCCTGGAGTTCCGGCACTTCTCCGGCTGGGTCGCCGCCGCGCTGCTCGACAGCGACCCCGCGGACGCCCAGGACCTGCTCGACGACCTGGCCGACACCCAGCTGATCGAGGCGACGGACACCGGGTACGGCGTGCACGGCCAGTACCGCTTCCACGACCTGATCCGCGTCTTCGCCCGCGAGCGCCTTGCCACCGAGGAGGCGGTCGCCGACCGCAAAGCCGCGCTGGAGAGAGTGCTCGGCGGACTGCTCTTCCTGACCGGGGAGGCGCACCGCCGCGAGTACGGCGGCGACTACGTGCAGGTGCACAGCGACGCCCCGCGCTGGTCGCTGCCCGACCGGCTGGTCGAGAAGCTGGTCATGGCCCCCCTGCCCTGGTACGAGCGCGAGCGGCTGACGCTGGTCGCGGGGATCCGCCAGGCGGCGCAGGCCGGGTTCGTCGAGCTCTGCTGGGATCTCGCGATCAGCGCCGTGACCCTGTTCGAGTCGAGGATCTACTTCGACGACTGGCGGGAGACCCACGAGGTCGCGCTGGCCGCCGCCCGGCGGGCGGGGGACCGCAGGGGGCAGGCGGCGATGCTCTACTCGATCGGCTCGCTCTACATCGCCGAGCAGCGGTTCGGAGACGCGCGCCGCGACTTCGAGGCGGCCGCGGAACTGTTCGAGGAGGCGGGCGACGACCTCGGCGTGGCCCTCGTCATCCGCAACATCGCGTTCCTGGACCGGATCAGCGGCCGGCTCGACGACGCCGTGGAACGCTACGAACGCGCGCTGACGATCTTCCGCAGGACCGATGACCAGGTCGCCTCCGCCTACGTGCTGCACAGCGTGGCCCAGATCAGGCTGGACTGCGAGGACCTCGACGCGGCCAAGCGACTGCTGAGCGAGGCGCTGGAACTCAGCAGGGTCGGCGGCAGCCGGCGCGTGGAGGCACAGGTCCTGCACCGGCTGGGCGAGACCTACCTCCGCTCGGGAGAGCTGCCGTCGGCGGCCGAGGTCTTCGAGCGGACGCTCACCACGGTACGCAACATCGGGGACCCGACCGGAGAGGCGTACGCCCTGCACGGCCTGGGCATCGCGCGGCTGCGCCAGGGCGACTTCGCCGAGGCCGGCCTCACGCTCCAGCGCGCGCTGGAACTGGCGAGCACCATGGGAGAGAAGCTGGCCGAGGCGCGGGTCGTGCTCGGCCTCGGCGAGCTGGCGCTGGCCACCGACCAGACCGAACAGGCCATCGGCCGCTTCCACCAGGCCCTCGGTCTGTTTCACAAGATCGACGCGCCGTTCCACGTGGTCCGCGTCCTGGTCATGCTCAGCGAGGCGTACTCGGCCGTCGGCGAGACCGAGGCGGCGCTGAGCGTCTCGGAGGAGGCGCTCGAACTGGCCGACACGATGCCACCTGCGATCGCCGCCCAAATCCGTACCCAGCTGGCGGATCCTCCCGCCGGCTGACCTCGACCGTGCCCGGTGAGAGGCGACGGAGACGGCGCGGCCGCGCTCCCTGAACGGGGCGCGGACGTGTGGTGCGGCGGGTCGGTCGCCGGCCCCGGTCGAGTGGCCGTTGTCGTTGTGGGCGGTGCGGGCGGTCAGCGGTGGCCCTACCCATGTTGAAGGTACTCGTGGAGAATGTCCGGAGTGTTAACAAACACGTTCGGC